>JBNAKO010000118.1:0-9890 GCA_049706495.1 Methanosarcina sp.
ATGGGAATCGAAAAATTTGATAGGGAAGGCCGCTTTTTAAGGGCTGATTATGAAGATTTCATTTTAATGAACATATATTTCCCAAACGGCAAAGCTTCAAAAGAGCGCCTGGAATATAAAATGGATTTCTATGATGCCTTTTTTGATTATTCAGAAGCCCTTAAGGACGAAGGCAAAAAGCTTGTGATCTGTGGGGACGTAAATACTGCCCATACAGAACTTGATATTGCCCGTCCGAAGGAAAATGAAATGATTTCAGGTTTTCTCCCTGAAGAGCGGGCCTGGATGGATAGGTTCCTTGGCGCCGGATTTCTTGATACTTTCCGGCTGTTTAATACAGAAGGAGGTAACTATTCCTGGTGGTCTATGCGGACAGGAGCCCGCAAAAGAAATGTAGGCTGGCGTCTGGACTATTTTTTCATCACTGAAAACCTTAGAAATAATGTAAAGGCTGCCCCAATCTATCGCGAAATTTTGGGTTCTGATCACTGCCCAGTAGGCCTGGAACTTGAATTCTAAATTCAATTTTTGATTCAATTTTAATTTATTTTAATTTAAATCCATTTTAAATCCATTTTAAGTTCATTATAACTACAATTATGAATATAACATTAAATTTAATATTAAATTCAAAAGCTTACTTGACCTTTGCTTTTATTCTTAAACTTTAGTTATTATTTTTTAAAAAGATTTGCCATGCGTCTTTTAAATATTTACTATAACTTTATCCGCCTGATATGATGTTACAGGTTTGATGAATATAATTAAATTATTAATTTAATATATAATATAAGATCAAGCAGACTTGCTGCCTTTTATTTAAATATAAAAATATCCATTAATATCTATTTCTAATAAATACCATTTACTTGAGATATGTACATATAGTTTGAGCTATATATAAATAGTAATTAAAAAGTGATATAATCTTATTTTTAAGTCTTAATTTTTAATTTTTCCTTAAATATAAACAAATATAATTAGATATATAAGTAAAAAATACCCCAAGGAGCTTTTATGGAGTTTACATATTCTGCTATGAGTTTTCAACAAAAAAATTTATTAATAAAATCTCTTCGATATATGGAGAGGCATAAAAAAATCAGTCAATACTGTAGTGAATATAAAAAGAACTGGACCGACTTATCCTTTGAAGAGGCAAGCGACTTAATTAAGATGCTCGATAAGATGTCGTGGCAATAATATATTTTTAGTTCTTTCTCAAGTCTGAGGATAAAAATTAATAATTTGATCTTGGAAGTTTCATTGGACTTTTAATAAAACTCATTTTATTTTATAAAAAATCTTTCTGCTGGCAAGTTGCTCAGGGTTAAAATAGTTTTTAAAATTGAGTTTGTACTAGTTTATCCCTTCTCCTTTTTCGCCATTTGATTATTTTTTTCGCAATCCAATAAAATATAATTACCTTAAGGATATAAAGCGTTATTAGAAACAATATCATGTGACACTCTTTTTTATTTATTATATATTAATATAAATTATTCAGTTCATCTACTCTTTTTATCTACCTTGATATCAATAGAAAATAACTTCTAGTTAGTTTTGTATCTTTTATTTAAATATACTTACAGATAAATATATCCATTTTTCCATTCTGCTTGTTTAAGAAAAAATTTTTCTTTCAGGGTATAACTTTTAACTTCTTTATGACCTGCCAGGAAATAAAAGTTAATATTACTTTTAGCCTGTAAAACCTATCTTTAAAATTAATCTTATATTTCTACATATCCGGAGCAATTTTATAAAAATTTGAAGATTTGAAGATTTAAAGACTTAAAGACTTAAAGATTTAAAGATTTAAATCTTCAAATTTTTAAAAGACATAAGACGCTTTCCTGTTAAAGAAAATGAGTGGAGAAAATTAAATAAACGGCTTTTAACTTTTATGGCAGAATAAGTTTCTTTACTTAAGAATAGTTCTTATTCAGGCGAAGCAGATTTAAACCGAATAGCCAGGCTTTTAGCCCAGGCCTGAATTGCAGTCCAATCTCGCACGTCAATTGTTTGTACTTTATGTAAAGGGTTTGCAGGCATACTGACAATTATTTTATCAAGAAAATGCAATTTTGCCGAATCATATTTGCCGCCAAAGGTTTCAACAGCAACCGGTTTAAGCCATTGATATTTAGCAAGTTCTTTATCAAGCTGTGCGCGTACTTCTTTGCATTCTTCTTCATCGTTGCTTAATGCGCCCAGCGCAAAAACAGCTACCTGCTTATCTGCAAGAGCTTCGCGATGCTGGGAAAGAAAATTATGCGCATCCTTATTCCAGTGCATTATATAGAGCGGGGCCCCGAAAACGACACCAGTATACCCTTCGAGCGTCTTTATTTTCCGCATAGGCTCAAGATCGACTTCAAGGCCGCATTCGCGTAAAGTATCAGCAATTGCTTGGGCTACTTCCTGTGTGGATCCATATCTGGTAGCATAAGCCACAAGAACTTTTGTTTGCATTTAGACCATTCCCCTGGATCATTCCACTATTTCATGTTATCTTTTTCCTATTACTTGTTAGCTTCGGAAATAATTCGCTGCCGGAGTTATAACATTTGTAACTTTCCCCCAGGGTAAAAGATACGGAAATAAAACCCAATCTCCACAATGCATGCTTATTCCTTTTGCTCAATTGAGTTATGATTAAGCAGCCCTGTTAATCCAGCAATTTTCTCCAGACTTTTCCCTTAAGTTTTTTCAATCTTTTTAATTGGAACTTCAGGTTTTGGTATTCTTTTTTACTCTCTTTTACTCTCTTTTTTATTACTCAACCTTTTCTGTACCAAGAAATTAAATCTAAGAAATGCAGACATATTTGAAGGAATTTGGACATAAAAAGTAAAAATTATGTATTTTATGGGAACAATTTTTTAATTTTCAAATTGGTCACGCAATGAATGGATAATGGAGCACAATAACTATTTCAGAACAGCTAAGTAGCTTTTTCCGACCTTTCTTGTCACGCGCATCAGCGCGGCTGGAGCTTAATGACTTCAACCGATAAGATTAGAACTTAAGACTTTAATAAAATAAAAAGGCAAACTACTGATACACTGAGTATCAAAAATCAAGAATTTAACAACAAACAAACTGTTGATAATCTGAAAATTAGAAGGAATATTAACCAACATTTAAAGTTTTCAGATTCATCACGCAATGCATGATGAATTAAAGAGAAATAATTACTAATTTAAAATTTTAAATTCGCCAAGAATTGCTTGGCAAATTAGATGAAAGGAAAAAATTGTATGGTTTTGGTGTCTAAAGTTAAGTACCATTCTTAAATATTTTTAAATTTTTTAAATGTTTTATTTTTGGTATAATCTCTCAATTTGCTTTTAATTCTCAATATTTTTCGGGTTAAGCAGAACTTTTAATTCCGTAATATTTTCTAAAATTTTCCCTTCAATCTTCTTAATTATAATTTCGGGCTTTTCATACTCTATTTCTTCGTACTCGATCTCTTTATATCTGGAAATTGAAAGGTCGTAGTTGTTTGCCTTAATTTCTTCTGCAAGTACATAGAAGCGTTTTCCTTTTCTATCTAAAGGCTTTTCTTCCCTGCGTTTCCTGAACCTTTCAATAATGTCTGGAATATCGCCTTTTCTATCTAATGGTGTTCTCTTATCATCCAGAGAATAACCATCTACTTCCATATTATAGAACCAGACTTTTTCTGTGCTTCCACCCTTTGTAAAAATAAGAATTGCAATCGAAACTCCTGCATAAGGCTTAAAAACACCTGAAGGCATGGAGACTAGCAATGAACAAATTTTTGTGGAATTTGGTTGTGCAATCATTTCTAGATTTTGCATTGGAGATCAACTCCATCCAAACATCAGTCATATAATGCGATTTTCGTATAAATAGAATACTTTCACTTTAATTAGACTTTTCCATTAGAATCCCTCTGGTGGTTTACGGAAAAAAATATAGCAAATCACTAAAATAGCCAGACTTAGTATAATTATAATAGCAGCCATCTCTAGCGCTCCGCTAAAAAATAGATCAGGAATCCGTTGAATGGCTGTAGTGATATTTAAATCTGTGGCTGGGTTGCTTATTACATTATTAACACCACCTGCTATACAAACAGCCAAAAATAAAAAACATTCAATCAACAACAGTTTCGATTTATCTTTAGAATTCACAAAGCACCCTTCTACAATTTAAATTATTGATATCTATTCCCATTACAACGACATAGGAGAGAAGTCCCAAATTCGAAATCAATAGAAAGGTCAAATGCAATTTCCTCAGACCATCCATCTGATTTTAATCATTCTTGTAGAATATCTGGAGGTAGTACTTCACTATTTTTTACTGTAGTGATAATGAAATCAAACCATCTTTCTTGATCTAATGGATGTAAAGCTGCATTACTTTTGTTTGCCAAAATGGAGAAATCCTCAAGCCGATCTATATTATTATGAGATAAGTATTCTTTGAGAATGAGATCATTACCTGTCATCTGATATCATATTCATTAATCGATAATTATAATAAACCAAATTATTGGCTCATCAGTCTTTATTTTGTTATCTAAAAAGGAAATAAAAAAGTTAAATAGATGATAAAGCAATCTTTTTCCTGCTTAGATTATCCTGAGCTTTTAAAAGACACTTTAAAGTGCAATAAACAGCTTTCCTTTCAACTCTTTTGAAAACAATAAATTCATGCCCACAAGAAGGACAAATTTTCCTTACATAATTCATTAATGGATCCCCCCACTCTTTTTAATTTGCAGCTATGTGTAATTAGTTTTAAGTAATAAATATTTTTCGAGAGTAATCTTTTTTGAATAGAATTTCAAGTTGGCCTTTACGCACACATTATACTTGAGTTAGACACGATCTGAGAGGCTTTTGGCAGGCATCCAGGCTTTAAGTCCGGTCTCTCAATCCCTGCGTCTACAATGTGTGAGAAAAGCAGTGATGTTTGGAAGGCGCTACGTTAAATTATTGTTTTTTCAGAAGTAGCGAGATTATAAACACGAGTGTAAAAAACTCTTTTATTGTCAAGCTGCAATTTATTATCATTTAAATTTTCATCCGAAATTTTTTGCTTTTCTTATTTTTTACTCCGGATGGTATTTTCAAACCTCTGATAGTTCACAGAGCAAACGATATTATTCTGTTGCAAACAGATGTTCGTTCATTCGTTTGCAAGCGGCTTTGAATTGTGAACCTCCAAACATCATATAAATAATGAGGATATTGTAGAAATAGAATACTTTTCTTCCACATTCATGGATATCTGAAGAGCCGATATCCTCCAATTTCCATTAGTTCATAATACTCACTTGAGTCAATTTCATACAAATCATCGTTAACATCAACTTTCCAAAAACTAATGCCATTTGAAGCATATTCTTCCATATGCTCCTTAATCTCTTTTAAATATATTTCATCTGAAATTGGTTTTTTTCCTTTTGTCACTGAGCTCACCTTGTTTGTTTCTTGTTTGGTTAAAATTTGGTTAAGTTCGTTACGCTTGTTCCATTCAACACTGGCATATAGATCAATCAGATCATTGTTTTTATACTCGTCATGTGACTTGCATTGGTTTCTTTCTTGATACATATCATGTCGTCTTTTGTCCATCTCAAGAAGTAAAGCATTCCAAAATGTAACACGATATGCATCTGATTTCATGGGAATGTTTTGTACTTCTTCGATGAATTGTAAATCATCCAAATTAACTAATTTCTGAAGTAATTCAGCATAATCCATTTATTTTTCTCCCTTACATCTGTTAGAATAATTAAGGCATGCTAAAATATAAATAAATGTTACACTGATGTGAATTAACACACAGTTTTGATTTATTTTAATCCAATATGTGTAAACAGTGTTAATTAATTGCCAAAATCAACATATTGAGAAGTTACATACAATCAGTATATTGATTCTATTTGTATTCCTAATCCGCAGAAGAAAGGCATAGAATTTCATAAATAAAAGTTATTTGTATGCCAAATGGCATATCTATGTGTGTAAAAAATTAAAAACGGAATAGAGATACTTTTGGTGGAACATGGGTCGATTTTCCAAAGAACAGTACAAATCAGGTCAGCACGCATTAACATCAAAACAAGTCAAAAAATTGCTTTTATCTTTTATCGATCTCCATATAAGGCTATGATTTCATTAACTGTGTCTACCGGTTTACGCCGCGAAGATTTAGAGAATGTGAGAAGAAATGATTATAACGCTGAAAAAAGAACACTCACTTACTTTGAGCACAAGAAAAAGCGCACACGGACTGTTTTCATTTCCTCCAGGGAAACCATCAAACTTTTGAACATGCATCTTCCATCCTGTAGGAAATCAGAGTGGCTTTTTCCATCCTCAAAACAAACAGGAAAATTCAAGACTGCATTCCTCATGCCCCTCAAAAATAGAAATATAAGCCTTACTGGTTGCATCTGCTCGTCTCTTTTCCAGCACATCCATATCTTCGAGCCTTTTCATGAAAATAAGATAAGACATCTGCTCAATGGACTGTAAAGGATTGGACACCCGCCGCTCCAGAACCTATCCCAGAAGGCATCTATCTTTGACTTTTTTTCGGGTGGGAGTCTCATATGATCGCCTGATTTAAAGAGAAATTAATGGATTAAATTTGCATTTAATTTCACATCTAATACTTCTAATCCTTCGCTTAACTTTATACTTAATAGTTCTATGCTTAATTTTGTTCTTAATTTAGTTTGTTTGAACGTTATTAGAACGTTAGTTTTGGGTGATAACTGTTAGTCTTTTTTTGTTGTCATTAAATAATTTAAATGACTTTTATAATAACCTAAGATCAATTGTCAATTTTTATTTATAACGTTTTATTTTTTGTATTTAATATCCAAAATCAAAAATTAAATGTTTTAAACCTTTTACATAAGCTCATTTTCTAAATTAATCATAAAAGATTTAAAGATAAAGATCATTATAAATAGTAATAACTTTATTAATGTTCTTTTATAAACTTATTATTTTAATGTTGAAGGAGGAGAAAATGGGACTTTTAGGAGACTTTAAGGAATTTCTTTATGAATATAAAGTAATTCCTCTGGCAATTGCACTGATTATGGGTATCGCATCAACGGCTTTTATAAAGTCGTTTGTAGATAACATTGTTATGCCTATTATTACACCTTTTATCCCCGGAGGGGCATGGGAAACTGCAACTCTTGCGATTGGACCCATTGTAATTCGCTGGGGTGCATTTTTAGGAGAATTGATAAATTTTATTATTATTGCATTTGCAGTTTTCCTTATCGCAAAAATGGTATTAAAGGAAGAAAAAGTAGAGAAGAGGTAATTTAAAAACCCCAACTATACGAAAAAACAATCCAAAAATAAAAATAAAGAAGGAGATCAAACTATATGTAAGAAATATACTGTATTTCTTATTTTAATCATATTTTCGGTAGTATTTTTATTTCTAAACCCGACATTCTCACCGGTCGCGAGTGACCGGCCTTTTTTCAAAAAAGTTTAAAAGACATTTAAAAAATTAAAATGAATAATTTTTAAGCATAAAAGCACAAATGAGTAATAAATCCATCTTTTTATTTATTAGCTGACCAAAACTCAAAACTACTTCTTTTAATTCAATGTTATAAATATAAATAGTGATGCAGGTTACGGAATTAATTTTTCAGATCTTAAAATTAATCAGATAAAAATAGGTTTTGGGATAGCCTCATTTATTAAAATAAACTATTTTTCTGTTTTTAATTTATAATCACTTCTTCTTTTTCTTCATTTATCAGAAAGGCCGCTCTCCTGCGTCGAGCGTGACATGATTCTTGCAGTCACTTCAATACTTTTTGCCTGATCAACAAGCTTCCATCAATGTCTATTTGCAGCTCAGGTTCTGAATTTTTCCTCTGGTAAGACGAACTCTCAAGGTCATTCCTGGAATTATAGTCGGTATATTTCTCTATCTGTTTTTGCCCAGTCAGTGCCTATTTAACTGTTCTTTTTGCCTCTATAATTACAAGCAAGTCTCCTATTTTGCCCAATAACAGAGATAATCTGCGTATTTACTCTCAACATCATTTCTGCACGTTTAATTAACCGATTTGTAAACCTGTTTTTAAAATTAGACTTTTATTGATAAACTTCAAACTTATAAGAATATTGGATTTTTAGAAATCTTTTTGAGCTGATCCCAAAATTCCAAATTATTTTTCCCAATATTGCGTTTTTAGATTATCATTTGAGCTTTTGATTATGGAATTAAGTTTTAAAAATCAGAACATATCAGAGAAAAGTGGGTTTTGGAATAGCCCCTTTAGTAAAAATTTCTTGCCAGCTATCCATTTATGAGGTAAAAGTAGAACATGGTTTTATTTGTAAGGAAAAAAGAACATGTAAAATCAAGCTGCTCTTAAAGTTACATGAAAACAGTATATTGATAATATCCCTGGGACAATAATAAAAATTGAGAAATTGTCAAAAATTATTTTTCTTTTAAAAACTTAAAAAAGATGAAAAAGGAAAAAAAGGCCATATAAGAAGCCATTCCATAATTTTCAGTCAATATTCCTATAATTCCATAAATCCCAAAGAATCCTAAAAATCCAAGATAGCCTAAGTTTTTATTATTTTCCATACGGTTAATTATATAAATAAAGATTTAAAGTCTTCTAAAAATTAGCATGTAAAGTACAAACTTTCGTAACTTCCAAACAAGGAAAATGCCATAGATAGAGTCAGGAATAACTTAATAAGTATAGCTTGCTCATCTAGCCGAGCTCATTAACTCAAGTCTGTTGAAAATATTGAATACATTCCTTTGTTCAAAAGAAGGTATGTTGTAAGTTTTTAAGTTTCCTTTCTTAATTTGATATTTCTATATATTATTGAATTAATCTTTTTTATTCCTTTATGCAAATCCAGATAGGGAATTTTTGGGAATTACTCTGCGAGGGAATTTTATACGCAGAAAACGCCTTTAAATCATTCAATAATGAACGCTATCATGTTAACAAAAAACTTGTAGACAATTTTAATTACGTATTAATGATAGCAACATAATTACCAAAAATAATAACGCACTAAATTGGGGGTAAATGTATGAATGGAAAAGAGTGTAACCTGTCATTAGACGAGCTTCTAAAATTTGACGGAGTAATGGTAGCCGGAATTTTCAGTCCTGAGGGAAAACTTGTGGACTATAAAGCTAAAGGCGAAATGCCCAGAGATATGGCAGAAATGACAGCAAAATTCTGCGGAGCTGTAAATATGATGTTTGATGCTCTTGCCACAGCTTATTCAAAACTTTACCAGATGAACTGGGTCCCGCAGAATAACTGGATGTACAGCGGCGGCGATTGGACAGTTATGATTTCGGGAACTAGAGGAGTTTTTGTTGAAAGCTCAAAAGCGGATCTATAACAGCTTCTTAAGGCTCTTGGAATGTGTTGACTATAGATCAAACTAAATTGCAAACTGGTTAAAGGCTCCTGTAGCTTTTATGGCAGCTATCCTGATTCTTTTTTAGGGAGATATCGGATTGCTTGCCAGCCTTATTAAGTCTTTTTTAATCTTTTTTTGTTAGGCTAATTTTATAATTGAAATAGTTTTGTACATATAATCGATATTTTTTTATACCTTTAACTACATAATATAGAATTGGTCCATAGGGCTAGTCCCTGATGTATAAAGAAGACGTACAAAGAAGATATGTAACTTAATAGGTAGTAACTTGAGTAAGTAGTAGCTTAATTGAGTAATGACTTAGATAGGTAGAAACTTAAGAGTACAGAACTAAACTGCATTAAAATTGGACCGGGCCCTATGGATCACTTAAAAAGAATCTGAAAGGCTTTTTACTTAGTAATCTAATTTTAATCAGATCGGAAGAGCACA
>JBNAKO010000119.1:0-9974 GCA_049706495.1 Methanosarcina sp.
ACAAATAATAATGAAAAAACAATAACGAGCAAATAATAATAATAATAATAATAATAATAATAATAATAATAATAATAATAATAATAATAATAATAATAATGAAGATGAATTATGGAATCTTCATTATGAAAAAAGAAGAATTATACAAGAAAGAGCCATACATTTAGGAACCTTTTGTGTTATATATCCTGATTATATAGGACTTTACTAATAAAATTTTATACTTTATTAATCGGATTTCATAGTTACCCTGAAATTTTTCAGGGTAGAAACTATGGAAAAATCAGATTTTCAATTGACTTTAAGAATTACAGAAAAACAGCAGGATTAATCTGGCCTTCCTATATTACAGAAATACATCATAGGGCTTGCATTTTCAAGCCTGTATTCTGCCCAGACCTCACAGGTCTTGCAAATACACTGCTGGTTTGGGTCCAGGTTTATACACGTTGCAGAGCCAGTAGAACAATAGACTCCCGGAATTCTGTCACGATCAGGAATTTCTTCTCTTCCTAGGCTTTGAACTACATTTGGTAAGTCATTAATTTTTCCCCGAACACATTCGTCTCTGGCCTGGACAGGACACTGTGGGCACATACACCGCTGGATATTGGATAAGGTATAGGGCACCCTTGTATCTACAGTTATAGTCATTTTCCTCCCCCTAAATTATATAATATAAAATATTGAATTTGTATTTGGGTTTAAAGAATAAAAGCCTTGTTAATCCAGAGAAAATATTAAATCAGTTATAAGCTTCTTATTTACTTTTATTCGAAAATGGAAAGAATAACAGCGTTATTTATATTATCTTACTTTATTTCATTCTATTTTTATATTATTTCTTTTTCTACTTACTTTACTTTACTTTACTTTACTCTACTTACTTTATTTCATTTTACTTTAGTACACTATAATTCTGGGAGAAACTGTATTAATACAATTTACTCTTAAATCTTACTTTTAAAACTTACTTTCGATCTGTATAAACAATGATTTGCATAACAGATTTTTATTTACAATTTTTAATTCAATCCTTTTTATACGAACAGATAATTACAAAGTTTTTCCTGGTTTCTTTACTGAAACTTGCATTAAATATTGTAATATAGAAACACAAATTTCGGGTCTTAAAATTTAAGAAGTATCCAATAAAAAAATAATAATGAAGAACTAGGAAGAAAATAGATTAGATAGAAAAAAATATTTTTTTAAATGGAATTTAATTGTTTTCAGGCTTTATTGAGTAGTTTTAGAAAGTGTTATAGAAATGATATACGTAGAATACTATTGAAATAATATTAGTTCAATGAGATAACTATTTATAATCAGTGGATATACTTTATATCAAAGTACAATTAAAAGAAGTTTCAAGTGGGGGTAAATTATGAAAATTCGAGTAGTCAGTTCAAGAGATGAAATCTTTACATTAAATCCAAATGAACGTATCGCTCACCTGGCTTTTCGGCCATCGAACAAAGACATTTTCGGACTTGTTGAAACCTGTCCCAAGATTGAGGTAATCCAGTTACCTAAATCTTACATGAATACTGTCTCAAAGTCCATACAGATGTTCCTTGAGATGCAGAGAGTTCAACTGGTTGAAGGAGATGTCTGGGGCCACAGAAAAGACATTAATGAGTACTATACAATCCCATCAACAGTGATGGATAAAATTAAAGAAATGAAAACAGAAGGCAAGTCCTCTCAGGATATCGAAGCGAAAATCTCAAGGGAAAGCAAACTCAACCCGGGAATGGTTGCTTACCTCCTGAATAAGGAAAGTACAGCCTAATAATAAAATATACCAATGAAAGAAGATATGTCGTAAAACTTGACTGGAGATTGGTCCTTTTAGTTCTTACTAAAAGAAGCTCACTCTCTGTAATCTAATCTCCAGTTTAAATTTTTAACTTAGAAAGTAAATTCTAAACTTTGAGCAGTTTTTGAGATTTGCATTTTTATTTTTCAAATTTTATTCTTTAGACTTTTTCATTTAGCTTTCTATCGTTAAAACTTTTTTCTATACATCACAAAAAAAATGGATTCGAGAATTCAAATTTTTCTTAGGTTTCAGGTTATAAACATACTCGTTTACTATGGGAAATGTTTGTTTATATTTTAAAAACTAAAGAAAAAATTTACTATACATTTTAACAATATATAAATATAAAAAAATTTAATATTGATTTTACTCTTTAGAAGAGAAGATCTCTAAAATAGTAAAACTAATCTGATTAGTATTCATAGGTATTTTTCAAACATGGAAAATCTTAATTTACAGGCTAATTGTTCAAAATTTTAAAGAGATATAAAGTTGACCTCTAATGTTTTTTGAGAGTTTAAGTTAATAAAGTAACCAATTCAACTAAACGATATAATAAATAAGTAAATAAATACTGGCAATAAAGGTAAAGTCAACTTTTGAGATAAGTTTACTTATATTTTCATATAGTTAAGCTGGGACAGATTATAACTGGTAATGATTCCAATTTCTAAACAAATTTTCTCTAGCGTTTTTATGTTATTATTACATTAGTAAAAGTATCTTATCTAAGCTGGAAAAATTTAATTATAAAATAGGTTAAAGAAATTCTTGCCAGATAAGATAAAAAGATGATTTTATTAGAAAGTCATCTTATTAGCAGACTTACATAAGTAAGTTACGAGGTTTGGGGTATAGCAAAATTAGATTACATAAACCAGATAATTAAAATATTCTCGTAATATGCTTTATTTTGATTTTGAATATGTAAGTCGCAATAAATTTCCTGTCCAAAGACCTGGCTAGTAAGAAGCCTTCAACTAACTAGAGGTATTCCATACTTAATTTCAAAAAATTTTGAAATTCTTGTAACTTTGGATAGCCTTATTCTTACTCTAGGGATAGTGGACACTAACTTTAAAAATTTAATAGTTTACGGGAGGTGAGAAGAGTGACCGATAATAAAGCAAAAATGCAAAAAGTTGCAAGCCAATTAGGGGTAGCCCCAGAAAAACTTGAATCCGTTATGGGAGAAGTGTTTCCGGAAATGGCCAGCGTTATCAGTGGAAGAAAAGCCTTAATGGATAATAACTGTTTTAATTGTGCAAGACCAGCCGAAACTATGGAAAAGTGATGAAGGGGATTACCCCTTATTTTTTTAAAGAGGTGATAAAAGATGGGGTTAAAAAGCATTAAATGGGATATCACTGGTAATTGTAATCTGAGATGTATTCATTGCTGCACAGGGGATAAATATGCTCAAGAAAAAGAGAAAGAACTTTCTCTTGAAAAAAGATTTAAGATATTGGATATATTAGCAGCAGGTGGAGTAAGTTCAGTAAATTTACTTGGTGGGGAACCTCTTACATTGGGAGACGATTTTTTTTCAATTATAGAATACGGTGTTTCTAAAGGAATACACATGTCCTCTAACACTAATGGGCTTCTTCTAAAGAGTGACGTTATTAAAAGACTTGTTGAAGTAGGAATAAGCAGCCTGACCGTTTCTATAGAAGGTTCTTCTTCAGAAGCACATGATGCAGTTAGAGGCAAAGGCACTTTCAAAAAGATTATTGCTAATGTTAGAAATCTTACGGAGTATATTTCAAAAGAAGAAACCCCTATGGATGTTTTTGTAAACACAGTGTTGAATAAGCAAAATTACAGTAATATTGAAGAAATGGTTGATCTATGTTTAAACTTAAAAGTAAACAAATGGAGTCTTCTTCAACTAGGATTTGTGGGATACGCTAAAGATAATGTTAATAATCTGGCATTGACAACTGAAGAAATTATCGATACAGCAAGAAGAGTAGCAAAACGTGTAGATCCTGATTTTAACGATTTGAAAGGTTTGGTATTTGAGAATAGATTTACTTATTCCCCAGTGAGCAGCTTCATCACTCAACAACATGGGTATAAATTACCTAAGCCTGAAGTCTGTTGCACAGGCTCATTATGTTTCGGTTTCGTGGATCCTTATGGGAATATGTTTGCCTGCGAAAGAATCCCTGGAAATTATATAGGATACAATATAAATTCGGCACCAATAACAACAATGAACCTTTTAGATAACGATTTTTATCAGATATGGAATTCAGGATATTTCATGGAGATGTTTCCTTTAATTTTGGATAGTTCTACATACAAAAATTATGAACCATGTAACCATTGTAAACTTTTACGTATCGGTGAATGTACACCTTGTCCCTTAAATTCACTGAAAAATGAAAAAGTCGTTATTGATGATTGTTTGTATATTGAACAAAAGTTAGGTGATATAAACAATTTTGAAGAAGAAATAAGAGAAGAGAATTTACAGCACTCCGAAGAATTGAAGATTAAGGAGAATATTCAAGAACACAATGATATAAAAGCTTTTGATTTAACAACATTTGAGTTTGAACAATATTATCCTGTCAGAACCGATGGAATTCGGTCATATGAGGAAAAAGGAAGATATACCCTGTTTAACCCGTACACATTAGAAACTATAGAACTAAACAAAATAGGTACTTATGTATGGGATTTGATTGATGGCAACACATCTATTTATAGAATTATTAAATCACTGACTGATGAAACTGACTTATTACCTGTATCCGAAGAACTGTTCAGAGAAAAAGCAAATTATTTCTTCTATTCGCTTAACAAGAAACAGTTAATTATGTTAAATGACACAAAAACTACCTTAAAGAGTCCACCTGTCAATGCTTCTTAATATAATATTTATTGAGGCTATCCTAAAACACATTTTTATCTATTAATCTTAATTTCTCAAAATTGCTTCTGTAATCAGAAGCATAGTTGATAATTTGGAATAGAGGGTTTAGAGACGTAATTTTGAGTTTTGGGATCAGCTCATTAAAATATAGTTTATATAAAAGACTTTAGTATTCATAATGGTTGTTTTTCCCCTTTTGGCATAAAAATATAGAAAAGCGAATACTAAGTATTTTAACTATATTTAGTAAAGGACAAATGAATATATAAAATTACAGTGATATAAAAACCCAGGATAAAAAGCTGATAAAGGAGTTATTGATCATTTATGATTAATAGCTTCCTTCATCGACTAAATTTAGTTTATGTGTCACAACTTTTTTTCAGTCAGGCGTTCAATAAAGGAAATAATTTTAAAGATCTAATAAATCAGAAAAAAATGGGTCTTAGAATAACTCATTAATTTTGGATTTTATTAATTAGCTCATCGCTTTTATTGATTTTTATTGTACTTAATTTACTATTTAGTCTTCCAAAGTACACAGATTATTAGCTCAACAAATATAACAAAACTCAGTATCTTTTTTGCATAATCAATTATATACTATCTAAGTATTCTATTAAATAACATTCAATTTATTACTTGTAAATATAAAATTAATAAAAGAAATTAGTTTATTAGTTTATTATTTTTTTGTTTTTTCTTACACAGTCTGGAAGCATTTTGGGTTTTTAAAACGGATTAAATAATGAGTTGAAGAGAAATTGCCTGATTATCTAATTTCAGGCGTTGAATCCGGAGAAGATTATTACATAGGAGGAACTATGCCCATCGAAGAGATACGCTTTAGCCCCTGGACCCGAAAGCACGATGATCCACGGTTTAATCTCATTCCCCAGGCACCAAGAATCGTTTACCCCAAATCACTTGGAGAACTGATTGAGTTATGTCGCAATCGACCAACAGACCAGCAGCTCAAGGCAGCGGGAAGTCATTGGGCTCTGTCGGAAGCAGCGATTAGCGATCACACATTTATTGAAACTCACGATCCACGGAATGTCCACCAAGCCATGGGTCGTACTCTCAGTAATGTGATTCCAAAATGCCTGAATCGTGACTTTGTTCAGCATATGGTCGAGACAGAGGGCGAACCTGAACTTAAGACTTATTTGGTTCATGTGGAGGCTGGAAAACGTATCTATCAGTTATATGCCGAACTCGACCAAATTATCGACGTTGGCGATACATCGACACTAGCGGGTTTCATCAACGATCAGTTTAATGATCCTAGTTATGGTGGACCGTGGGCCCTGGCCACCCTTGGCGGTGCAGGTGGACAAACCATAGTTGGTGCCTTCAATACAGGTACCCATGGGGGAGATTTTGATCGGCCTCCAATTGCAGACTCAGTGCTGGCAATCCATCTCGTTGCCGATGGGGGTAAACACTATTGGATCGAAGCTGTCAGTAACGATCGCCCTCAACTGACCGATGATTTTATGATGAGTATCGAATTTGGAATTACAGAATTCGGAGGCATCGGGAATTTCGAGATTATTCGTGATAATAATGTATTTAACGCTGTACTCGTCTCAGCAGGCAGGTTCGGGGTGATTTATTCGATCGTGCTTAAGGCGGCACCTCAATATTCGATGTATGAACGGCGACGCCTGCATATTTGGCAGGATATCAAGCATCAAATCAAGGACCACAAAAGTCCTCTCTATAGAGATATAGCGATCCCGGTAAATCCGGTTTTTACGCCGTCTACCTCCGTAGTAGGAGATCAACGATTCTTACAAATCGCGGTTTGCCTGACCCCACATTTGAACTTCCAGCGAAATCTTGTAGGTGTAACCAAGCGCTGGCAACTCGCACTTCCTACCAATCCCCAGGGTCGCATGGAGCGTGTGGGGGATCTTATTGAAGCTTTTAACGAACGCATCCAGGCGCCACTTTTCGAAAAAGCAGGTGCTAGCCATGGGTACAGGCCCGATCCTGATAATCCACATAAGGCAGCCGAAGGCCCTTCGTTACTGGAGAGAGCATGCGCAGATGCCAGTTTCCTCAAGGGCGCTATCGAAGGTGTTATCGAAGAAATTAAGGACTTTGTAGATAGCAACGGAACTGTTGTTGGCGCTGGAATTGGTGCAATCGCAGCTGCAGGCGGGGTAGGTCTACTGCTTTTGATTCCTGCGCTGCTTCTGATCCTGGTTATTCTTCGGGAACTCCTGGATCATTTCGATGATGATACACGATTAGGCGAGCATATGGAAAACATCAAAAATGAGTTGCTTGCTCCAGATGATCCCGATCCGTTACGATCAGCAGCCGGCCTTTTTGTCTGGCAACTGCTCGCTTATAAGATATTTGAATCTATGCAGGAAGATCTTGATTTTGAAGCGATTAGTTATGCTATGATGGATCGCAAGGACTATTTAGATGAGTGCGAAGTGAATGTCGATTCGGTAGAGGTCTTTTTTGATGCAGCTGATGATCGATTGATTGCGTTCGTTGATGCTTTAATTGCATACGAAATCATGCAAGAATTCCGTGGTAAGGCCTTTGTTGGATACGCTTCTCTCCGGTTCATGGGCCGATCACGTGCCCTGATTGGAATGCAGAAATTTGATATCACATGTGCTGTGGAAGTTGCATGTCTCAGAGACGTCACTGGCAGCCAGGAATTGGTCGACTATGCCGTTACATTGGCGCGTAATCCGAATATCAATGGCCTCCTGCATTGGGGCCAGCGAAATGATTGGACGAGGACTGAAGTCGAGCGTATTTACGGGGACAGTAGACTCAATCCTGGAGGGAACCTAGGATATTGGCGGCAGGCATTAAGCCGTATTACCGATAACGGAAGGCGGCATGGATTTAGCAGTGAATTTACCCGTAAAACTGGTCTTGAGGTCATCACTCCCTTAATTGGAACCTTCATTATTGACCGACCGATAGTGCAGTTGGAAGAAAATGTTACAATTATTTGGGATTGTACAAATAATCCGCCGGATACTCAAATTCAGATTCATATAGTTAAACTAAGTGGTATTAAGGTGATCAAACAGCTTCCCTTGGCGGGTCAGCATTCTTTTCAAGCCACTGAGAGAGGAGGGCACGCTGTAAGACTCTTTGCGACCAGGGTAATGCCAAATAATGCTATCGATAGGGAAGATAGTCGCACAGTTTTCTTTAGTGTAGTATAAATCAGGAGATGATAAACAAATGGCAGAAACGTTTTTCGGGCCGTGGCGTATCGTCGTTACCTTTGTCAATTCCCATTTTCTCCAAAGCTTTACGATCTTTGGTTCAGAGAATGCTGATGGAAGGTATAATGTGTCATTTGGGAACCCACTGGAGCTTACTGTTCAAGGAGAGAAGTGGGAAATTCAAATTGAATGGTTTCCCTTCGCTCCAGATGCTTCCTTTCAACCCAGTGCTGTTCGCCGTACTACGAAGTTCATTGCTGGAGAAGGTCTAATCGTGAAACTAGATGCAGATGCCCAATCTCCCGGCAGTCTAAATCACGATTATGATAACCTTACATTGATATGCACCTCAATGAATCCGGAAATAAATCCAATTCCAACAAATAATCCTTATGACTTCACGATTCCTGAACATTAATTATCTAAGTATCAGTTTTATGGTTGCATAGAGCTTTATATCCCATATGCGGTCGAATTCTAAGACTAACCTTAATTAGAAGACTCTTAAATTCAGTATTAATAAGATTAATCCAGATTTGTTATAGTAATGAGAGTAATGGAAAGTTTAGTTAACATAAAAGGCTTGCATAAATACTCAAATAATTCTGGTAGCTAATAGAGATTTTTATCAGTAAACAAGGCTTATTCTATTCCTTCCGAAAAAAAAGTATCAGTTCAGCGGAATATAACCAGATATGTTCGATTATTAAACTCTAGTTACATGATTAGTAACAATTCTTTTAGCTTTGTCTCCCATTTAATACCATGCGAAATATTGAGAATTTCTCGAAAAAATCAAATTTCGATCGGCCTCTTCACTCTACCCAGGTTGTCCGACAATTATTACTGGTAATACTCGAATTTCTTCTTTTCTGGTTTAAAGGTCTTAATACCTTCTTTTTGTCGTCTTTTTATTACTATCTGTAATTGTCGGACAGCCTCTACCAGAGGGGGTATGCTGACGGGCCGCCCGCGTAGTTCCCGGCAAATAATTAAACGTATTTTAAAAAAGTATCCCTAATGTCTAATTAAGTTTCCAATTCATGTCGTTTGGAATCTAGCGAAATCTGCTTAATTCGTTCTTCTCTTTCCAAGTGAGAATAAACGTTTTACTTGGCCTCAAGTAGAGCCACCCCATAACGGAAATATAAAGGAATTATAATTAAGACGATAATTTCTAAATACATGGCGATCCTTAGTTGTGACATCACTATTAAATCAGCTCTTATTGGCAGCCATGCTCGTGGCGAATGCTTCATATCAAATTGTAATAGAGGTATTTTGCAGGAGTATTCTAAAACTCTTGAGATCAAAAATAAAACTCTAAACAAATTTTTCTATTTATTTTTTTATTCCCTTTAAATTTATTTCCTCTTTTTAGCTTACACATCTTTCTTACCATTGTTGCCTTTTCTGATATCTATTACATTTTATATAGTTATTTATAAAGTGAGTATTAAAATTATAATAAATTTACTTTTATGTTTTATGGGGGTAATGATGTTTTATGAAACTTGTTTTATGAAACTTGATAATCTCATATACTATTTGGGAATGAATAGCTTTTGATTAAAAATTTGACTGAGCTATAAGCCTTGATTATTATTCTATAATATCCTTTAAATTTCTTTTAACAATAAGACTTACACACTTGAAGTATAAAACCAGGCGTCTCAAACATTGCAGTTAAAAGTATGATTTTAAAAGAAAAAGGCTTAGAGCTGTTGATTCTTAATTCAACCGCGAAAGTCCTAAATAATCTTTGTATATTCTGGGAAACGTTATTAAGTTTTGAAACATACTTCCTTGAAAATTTAAAAATCCAATTTTTTGATTAACATTTAGAAGGCTTTAAAAACTTCTCCTGAATTTTGATTCAATTATTAGCTTTTAAATGTTTACATTTAAATGAAATCTTATATATTATTTATATTCAGTTTAAATAGAATTCTAAGAAGGAATAAAAATGGCTCTGAAACCCAGAATTACAGAATCTCCTCAGGTTCGTTTGCTTGATCTTAAGTCTAAACCTTTTTTTATAGTTGCCTCTGTT
>JBNAKO010000120.1:0-17286 GCA_049706495.1 Methanosarcina sp.
CAGATTCAGAAGACTGCTTATAAGATGGGAAAAGAAAATAGAGAATTACCTTGCTATGCTACATTTAGCATGTGCATGGATAACATTCAGAGCAGCAGGACTTTTCGGATAGGCTCTTACTATTTCGCTCACGTCATTTGTTCAAGTACCTCAAGACTGAACTTGAAAGTAGACTCTTTTTAGTCGCTCTGTTTGTTAAAGAGAATTTATTTCTTGACTAATTCATTGTTCAAGAAAGTTACATATAAAAAATAATTTTATTAACTTACTTAATAGGATTAATTATCCTGATTCTTATTTTTATTACGTTAGAATGACGTGTTTTTTATTCCATTTTAATTTCCTTTCTAATTTTTTAAATTATTTCAATTTTTTATCTTGGATATCTCCAAATTGAAATTTTTAATTAATACATTTATGTAGCGGTTTTGTACAGGTTTTTGATCGAATTTTCGATCCTTTTTCTGAGGTTTTCATTCGCTATGTTTGCCCAGACATCTGGGAATGTATTAAGGAGAGTTTGAAGTTCTTCTTCTCTATATGCAAGATAGGCTTTGAGTCCGTCAAGATCCTCTGGGAAATCTTCTTTTCCGGAAGATTTCTTCCCTTCTTTGTCTTCTTTATCTTCTTCCAGTTTCCACTCTCCTGTTTTCAGGTAAGAACCAAGCATTTCAATTGCAATTATTGCATCATGCAAGTTTCCAAGGTGATCCTGGAGGTTTTTGAAGTCCTGGATCAAAGTTTTTGCATCCTCTCCAAGTACGCTTTCAAAAAACTCAAGAGTATATCGAATTCCTTTTGCTGCGATTCTCAGCCTGTGCAGGCGAGCAATAGGGAGATAGGGGCCTTCTACCCATTCCGAATAAGCCGTGATATCGGCTATCCGTGCATATAGTATTGCAGGAAGTACATCTATTACCCTGTGAGGGAGAGCATCATGCTTTTTGTTTGTAGTTGGGAGGGCCAGGGCTTCGGGAGAGGAAAGAAGTGTTGCAAACTCCTGTTTAAAGCGGTTGTGTTTATCACTTTCCAGATAATCACGCATTTCTATTCTGGCTTTCTCCCTTTTTTCTGAAATTATAGTAAAAAGCGGATCAAGGTCATGTTCGTGCTCTGCGGACAAAGTTTTCAGATAGTTTTCAGCTTTTTCCCGGAAGACGTCAAGATCTCTAACTTCCCCGAGTACCCCAAGAGTTTTTCTAAGCTCTTTTAAATAAGGCTCAAGCTGGTTGAAATCAACATATTGTTCAAAAATCTTTGAAGCTGCTCTCATCCTTCGGACAGCAACCCGCATATCATGCAGTTCTTCTATGTCCTCTCCTTTTATAGTTCCTTTTTCATGCGCAAGCATAGAGGAAAATTGATATGAGAATATTCTAGAGGCAAGTCCTGCCATAGAATCTGTCGGATTAACGGTTACTTTTTTTAGTTTTCTTTTTTTCTTTTCTGCCTTCTTCTCTTTTCCAGTTTCTTCCCTGCCTTTTTCTATGGTTTCGTCACCAGTTTCTTTTGCTGCAGGTTCTTCTTTCTTTTCTTCCATATCTATTATTTCTCTGTCAGTAGCCTGGACAAAGGTCAGCTTTCTTTCGAAAAGGTATCTCCAGAGTTCGCCTTTTTTCTCGGCTTTTTTTACAAACTTTTGATTTTCTTCGCCTATAACTTCTATTTCTATGGCATTTTGAAGCTGTTTTGCTTTCCCCTGCTGGATTTCGTACGAAGAATTGAAAGCATTTACAGGCCTTAAGATAGCTGCAAGCGTAAGGGCTTTGTTCTGGAGTCCGGCAGGTAATTTAATACTTGAAGTGTTAAGAATAGAGATACAATTCTTTTCTCTTATACAGGGGTTTTGAAGTTCGATAATTAACGCAAGCATCAAAATTTCCCAGGTTTTTAACCCCTTTATGGGGTGAGATAAAAGAATTTCCGTGCTTATCTGAGTCTCTTCTTCAGGAAAAGCCAGGGTTGCGATATCTTTCAGAAAGGCTGCAATTCCCAGGATCTCTCTTTCTTCCTGCCCCATAAAATGGTACATACTTAGTTCATCAAAAAGAGTCAGAGCGTTATTTCTTGCTTTTTCCGCCTGACAGTTATCTGCCCCATAATATTCAAGAAGGGCTTCCAGGCTCCATTCTTTAAAATCCGTAGTTTTCTTCTGCCTTTTTAAAACACAGGCTCTGGGCTGCAGGTGGAATTCAAGGTTTTTTTCTTTATTAGTCCTGAAAGGAAAGAGAAATAGCCTTTCTTTTTCAAATTTTAACTTAACAGAGTCTATTTCATTCTGGGAAATTTCCAGGGAACAGCTTATCTCTTCAAATTTTTGACCTCTGTCAAGAGCCAGGAGAATTTTAGCTTTTTTTGCATATCTATTATTCTGGGCTGCAAGCTGTGTACAATAAGCTCTTTCTGATAAGCTTAGAAAAGTTTTCTCAGGAAGCTCTTCCATAAAAAGGAAAGCTCTTTCGAATTTAGAAAAAGGGCTTTCGGTTAAGTTGTAGTTTGTGAGCAAAAAATTCCGTATAATTTCCAGATCTTCAGAAGTTCCTTCATTTTTAAGTTCTACTTCAAATTCATTATAATTTTTTGTCTTGCCTTTGCTTTTTAAATTTACCTGGTCAAGATAAATTTCAGCGATAATTTTCTGTCCTGATTCTACCTGCCGAATTATTCTTTTTTGCTTAAGTGAAAGAAGAGGTACCAGATCGAGTCCTGCTGTAAATTCAAAAACCATATTTCTAATGCGAAGATCAGGGCATTCCAGCACTGAAGCTTTTTCAGGCAGGAAACTTACATATTCTTCCCTTGTATGTGTGCCTGCTTCAAATCCCCCAAGGCTTTTAATAGTTACCCATCTACCCTCCTCTTCCAGAGCTTTTCTGACCCGCAGGTAATAGCCTGCAGCCATAATAGCCCTATCTTGAGTGTCAAGAAAAATATCTTCAACTGTCTGAATTTTTGCCTCAGAAAGGTTATAGCGGGCGAGGCTAGAAAGGTCTTTTAGGGAACTGAAATCTCTTTCTTCTGGGACTAGAAATTTTGCTTCTATTTCCATACTCCTTCTCCACTCAGTACTTACACTACTAAATGATGGGAATTTATTCTAATTTTTATGAGTAATTTTATTCTTTTTCATTCTATATTTTACATTGCTCTAGATTTGCAGGCTTAATTCAGTTCAGGAAGTTTGAATCAAGAAAAATTCAAAAAAGCTAAAATACAGTAAAACATATCTATTAAAAATTTAAAAGGGACAATATTCATTTGACAAAACCCATTTTATTTTATAAATATGGTTTATTTATGCTAACTCCTGAGTTTAATCGTTATAATACTCCAATTTAAAACATTTAACTCAGATAAGCTTATCTCCCGCCTCTAAAACTTTTAAATCTGTACTTTTCAGAGTTGAATTTAGGATATTATTAAAACGAATCAATATCGAAGTAGAATCATTATTAAAATGCCAGGCCTTTTAAATATCATTCAACAATATAAAGATGGAGCAACTTCTCTTGACAGACAATGATATCTTACTCTGGGATGAAACTTTATTTAAGGATCTTTCCGTGCTTGAGCCTGATTATCTCCCGGAATATTTCCCACACAGGGAGTCACAATTGAATGCGCTCAGATTTGCCCTCAAGCCGGCTTTAAGAGGTATGCGTCCCCTTAATTGTTTACTTGTAGGCCCTCCTGGAGCAGGGAAAACAAGTGCTGTCATGAAGGTCTTCAAGGAAGTTGAGTCACATGCCCCTGGAGTTATTGTTGTAAAAGTCAACTGCCAGATTGATTCTACTCGATTTGCTGTAATTTCCCGAATTTACAGAAAAATTTTTGGAATTTCTCCTCCTAATTCCGGAATTGCTTTCCGCAAGATTTTCGAAACTGTTGTTAATTTTCTTGTTTCTTCCGAAAAAGTTTTACTGGTTGCTCTGGACGATCTCAATTATCTCTGTTATGAAAGCCATGCCAATGAAGTAATGTATTCTCTCTTAAGGGCACACGAACAATATCCAGGAGCAAAAATCGGGATAATAGGGATCGTGAATAACGTCTCTGACCTTTATTGTCTGGATTCGAGAGTAAATTCGGTTTTTTTGCCTGAAGAAATCTCTTTCCCAAAATATGGGGCAGCAGAAATTCTTGATATTCTGAAAGATAGAGCAAAATACGGCTTTTATCCGAAGGTTATTTCGGATGAGTTACTTGAACTTATTACTTCTTATGTTGAAAAGACCGGTGACCTCAGAGTTGGGATTGATCTTCTTAAGCGCGCAGGCTTTAATGCGGAACGCAGGGGAAACCGCACAATTTCGGCTGTTGATGTGGAAAAAGCATATGAAGCATCCAAACTTCTTCACCTTTGCAGAGGGATAAGCCTTTTATCCGAATCAGAAAAACATTTGCTCGAATTAATCGCAAGAAAGGGAGAGATTCAGGCAGGAGAACTGTACAAATCCTTCCATGAATTAACTCAGCTTGGATACACCCGTTTTTATGGAATTATTAACAGGCTTCAGGTGCTTGATTACGTAGATGCAGATTTTACAGGCAAAGGCCAGAGAGGCAGAACCAGAATTATAAAAACGAAATATAAAACTGAAGACATACTTAATTGCGTTGAGAAAAAAAGAGTTGAATAATATTTATATTGCCCGGTTACTAATCTTAAAGATTCCAGAAAAGGCAATTTCAAGCTTCTAAACTTTAGGAAATCTCCAGTTTTAAACTATTTTAAATTAGAATATGTATGTAACTTTAAATTTCTCATTTTGAATGTTTTTAATTTTATGAAAATATCTTTAATTTTATGAAAATATTTTTTAATTTCTGAAAAGAAAGCCTGAAAGAAAAAAGATTCACATGGCTTTTTGGCTAAAAACTATAAGAAGATTTTTTCAGGCTTTAAAGTGGGTTAAAAGGTTAAAGTATAATTTGGAAATATTTGAAAATCATACTTTTTACTTTAACCCGAATAATACCAGTTTTTAGAGTTTTACATCATTCCTGGAGGCATTCCGCCCATTCCTGGAGGCATTCCACCCATTCCTGGAGGCATTCCACCCATTTCTTCTGGGCCTGGAGCTGCACGGGTAGAGGCAATGATGTCGTCAATCCTGAGGATCATAACTGCAGATTCGGTAGCTGCGTTAATAACCTGAGTCTTAACTCTGAGAGGCTCAACTACAAACTCCTCCCACATGTCAACGACCTTGCCTTCAAAGACATTCAGCCCAGCGGTTTTTACACCTTTCTCGTGCTGAGAGCGGAGTTCCATGAGCATGTCAATTGGGTCAAGGCCTGCATTTTCTGCAAGGGTTCTTGGAATAATTTCAAGAGCTTCGGCATAGGCTTTTACTGCAAGCTGTTCTCTGCCTTCGAGAGTTGCTGCATATTCCTGGAGCCTGAGGGCAACCTCTACTTCAGGGGAGCCGCCGCCTGCAACAAGTTTCTCGTCTTCAATTGCAACTGCAACTACACGCAGAGCATCTTCAAGAGCGCTGTCAATGCTGTCAACTACATGCTCTGTTCCGCCGCGAAGGAGAATTGTTACAGCTTTGGGGTTGTCGCAACCTGTGACAAAGGTCATGTTGTCGCCGCCAACCTTCTTTTCTTCAACAAGGCCTGCATAGCCAAGGTCTTCTGGAATGACTTCATCAAGATTGGTAATGAGTTTTCCACCGGTTGCTCTTGCAAGCTTTTCCATGTCGCTCTTCTTAACTCTGCGGACAGTGAAAACTCCTGCCTTTGCAAGATAGTGCTGGGCAAGATCTTCAACACCTTTCTGGCAGAAGACAACATTTGCTCCACTTCCTATGACCTTATTTACGATGTTCTTAAGCATCTGTTCTTCCTGGTCAAGGAAAGACTGGAGCTGGTCAGGAGAAGTTATGGAAATTTCTGCATCTACTTCAGTGTCCTTAAGTTCAATTGCACTGTTAAGAAGCAGGATTTTTGCATCTTTAACTTTTTGAGGCATATTGGGGTGAATTCTTTCCTTATCAATGATCATGCCTCTGATAAGCTCGGAATCTTCTACTCTGCCGCCGACTTTCTTAACAACATTGATGTTTTCTTTATCGACACTTGTCTTTCCGTTAGTATCAACAACACTAGTTACAGCATCTACGGAAATCTCGGAGAGAAGTTTCTTGGAGGACTCTGCACCCTTTCCAGTCATTGCGGTTTCAGCAATGCTGACAAGGAGATCGCGGTTTGACATTTCTACTGTCATAGCCAGAGAGTTAAGAACTTCTACAGCTTTTTCGGCTGCGAGTCTGTATCCTGACGCAATAATTGTCGGGTGAATTTCCTGTTCAATTAAGTCCTCAGCTTTGCTTAAGAGCTGGCCTGCAACTACGGCTGCACTGGTAGTGCCGTCCCCTACCTGTTCGTCCTGGGTCTTGGCTACTTCTACTACCATCTTTGCTGCAGGGTGTTCGATGTCCATTTCCTTAAGGATTGTTGCTCCGTCATTTGTGATAACAACATCTCCCATGGAATCCACGAGCATTTTGTCCATACCCTTGGGGCCGAGGGTTGTTCTGACTGCTTCGGCTACTGCTTTTGCAGCCATAATGTTATTGCTCTGGGCATCCCTGCCTCTGGTTCTTTTACTTCCTTCTTTTAAAATGAATATTGGCTGACCTGCCATGATTTAAATCCTCCATTAGTGTGACTTTGGAATAAGCTCTTGAATTAAAATCGCATTTTACATGTTTGTACTTCTATATAAACTCATCCCGCCAGCAACCCAAGGATGCAGGAATTTTTTCTCGAAATAAAAGGCTTTTAACTGCTGATTCTAACTTTTTCAAGAAAAGAGAAATCTAAAAAGATGGGGATAAAAAAAGAGAACAATTATATGAATTTATTTCCATTCTACCAAAATTATTATTTTAATTATTATTTTATTTGATGCAGGTGTGTTAACTACAATGTGTTAACTATTTTATAGTTCTTTTTTCAAAAGGAATGAAGGGCTTTAGCCCTCCTGTTTCTCTTATGTCATTTTAGGCAAATTCTGCTTTCACGGAAGTAAATACAGGGCCTCTCATGTCTATCTTTTTCTTTTTACCTGTAATATAGCGCTGTGCTGTAGGGCCTATTTTAAGGTTTATTTCCGAAGGAACTTTGACGATTCTTACTCTTACAATGTGTTCATTTGCTCCGGACATTGCAGCTTCTTCGATTTCCCTGGCAGTCTGGGCTGCAAAGGCTTCTATGAAACGAATTCCTGCTTTTGCAGAATGGTTTTCAAAGGCTTTTTGCCATTTTTTATTATTCGGGATGCCAAGAATATCTCCCTGATAAGCCACAACTTCATTGAAAGCTGCAGGGCCGCAAAGTTTAGTATTTTCTTCAGGTTCGATTACGGAAACTTTTGCTTTTCTGCCGCAAACTTCCCCTTCCCAGGCAGGGAATTCGCAGGGGCTTGGCTCTTCACCGTGTAATTCACACTGGAAAACAATAGCATCGGCAATAGCTCTTCCTTCGGGAGTTTCAGGCATCTTGTCAACAAAAACCTGTTTTGCAAGGTCGCTGTCTGACATTTCCCATTCGCTGTACTGGGGGATCTGGGGGTAGGTCAGAGCGCGTATATCAGGAGCATCGTGCAAAATCAATGCCAGTCTTTCCACTCCAAGCCCAAGATTCATGACAGGGTAGGGAATATCATATTCTGCAAGGGCTGTAGGAGAGTATATTCCGAAAGTTGCAACTTCAATCCAGCCGTCTGAATATTTTGAATTCGAGCCTACGAGTTTTGGGTGGAAAGCAAAGACCTCGGTTTGAGTATCAGGCACATAGTATTTGCTGCGCTTTTCATCAGGCCTGAAAAGGAATTTTTCAAAACCAAACTGAGAAAGGAGCCCTTCTGCAACAGCTTTTCCATGATCAATGGTTACTTCTTCATCCATTATCACACAGGAAGCCGAATAATAAGTCATAAGCCTTGAAGCATCTTCCTGCTGTTCACGCCTGAAACAGCGATCGATAGAGAAGAAATGGAAAGGAGGTTCCTGCCTCTCAAGGAGGGCGCCAAGAGAAATAAACCAGCCGCTTGTCATATGGCTGCGGAGAGTTTTTGTGCTGGCCTGAGGTACAAGCTCTTTAAATTCAGGAAAAACTTTGTCAATCATGTTTGCAACAAGGGCATCGGAAACTCCAAGCGCGGCCGAAATTTCAGGAACAAGGTCGTCTCCCTCAACTTTCCCTTTCTTATATGAATGGAGGACCTGCCTGATTTTATCTATTCCTTCATCTCCTATATCCCCAAGAATTTCTTTTATCTGCGCAATTCGCTCATCGGAAATTCCTACATTAGGGCGGGGCAGCCCGGCGAGATAGAAACAGCGATCCAGAACTGCAAGAGCCTCGCTTCCGAATTGTTTATGCACCTCTTTATCATCCACTATCAGAGGATTCATCATCTCTTCAAAACCCATCCTGAGATAGGCTTCTCTCAATTTCTGGATGGTATCATAAACCGGATGTGCTTTCCCGTATCTAAAATTCGTCCGGGGATAGCGTTCATTTAAAGTAGGAGTTCTGATTAATTTTTTCCCTTCATTCCAGGTACTATCAAAATTCTCTTTCGCGTCCTTTTTTATTTTTTCTGGATCAAATTTCATGTTTATCCTCTTCAGTAGATTAATAAAATTTAAATGTGTTTGTTTCTAATAGCTCAATTAATTTTTTCCAACAATCATTTCTAGCAGCTTCTGATACTTTTATCGCACATTAAGCAATAAGGTAAATAAGCTTAATAATGGCTCAATACTTAGTTTAAACTCGCTATTAAGCTCTGTTTCAAATAAAGATTTAAAACGTTTAGAAGTCTTATAGTTAAAAACTCTAACGTTAAAGGATCTGTAAACATAAAATAATTTATGAATAAGTTGTATATAACAACTCAGTTGTAAAGTAAAAGTTGTACATTAAGTTAAGCCTTATATTCACAGTTAAAATATATGCTGTTAGAATACGGTTATTAAAATATGTACTGTTAAATGCGGATATTAAAATACCTGTTATTCTATAATTCTCATATTCTCATCTTTTAATTGATCCTTTATTTAGATCAGTTTCTTTATCAGAGGTCGGTTGTTTACCAAAAAGCTATCTTTCAGAAGTATCTGTTAATTGAGAGATCTATTTTTTTTGCGGGCGTTTTCCTAGAATTTAGTAGAGATTCCTTACATGATACCTTTTACTTAAAGCCTTGACTCCAGATTTCGCATGGCTGCCTCAAGTCTTTTCTGGCCAATAGCGTTGATAACGTCACCGCGAGTTTTTTCTATCAGGCTGCGGGATATATCAGTTTTTCTTCTCAATCCTCTTGTTATTGCATCCGGATAATCAAAGTCCATTAGCATTGCATGTATAGTTTCCATTGTCTCTAAAAATATTTCGGCTTTTTCTAAAGACTCTTTCCTTATAAGGTCCAGGATATGCCTTCTTAATTCGCCTGTAACGTCTCCAAGCCCTGTTAAATAGGCAGCATATTCAACTCCAAGTTCATCCGGGGAAGGAATATTCTTTAGCTGGCCTTCTTCTCTTAAAAGGCTGCTAAGAACTGTTACCTCTGTATATTCTTGCTGGGCATGTTCTACAAATCCCGCATAATAGATGTCAGCATGCTCGTTAAAAAGGACCTGTAGCTTTTCCAGGGCAATTTTTGCAGTCTTAATACTCCTATCAGCTCTTTCGAAATCCTGGCTATGTAAGGCAAATGATGCGGTTCTGCACTCTCTGACAATTTCTCTGGAGATCTTTAACCCTTCTTCTCTTACATTATCTTTTGCTTCAAAATTTTCTCTTATTAAAGATGCGATTCTTTCAAGCGACGTCTTCATACCCCCTGTATATACTTATTTTTCCTGAATTTAGCTGGATTTAACTTTTCAGCTAAAAAATATAGAGTTTTAGAAACTTTCAGATATTGTTAGGTTATTGAAATTTATTATCACATTTAATAACTATCTTAGTATTGAATTTATTATATGCTCAAAGATTTGTGTATTATATAAAACTCAAATCAATTTTTTCTCAATTTTTTCCTTGATTTGTGTTATTTCTTTTTAGTTTTATTTTTTTTAATTTTGTTTTTCTATTTATCTTAAATAAAGTTTGAAGATTCAAAGGATTTACTATATTTTTGAAATCCAATAAGGTTTACCAGAACCTGGCAGGGTTTGATTTAACTTAATTTACAATTAAGCTAGAATCCTGTATTTTCAATCTAAACAAGCTTTTTAAATAAACTTCTAACATTAGTGTTTATTTTAAAATTTAATTCATTTCATAACTAAAAAATAAGAGAGATAAAAAAAATCTCGAAAAAAATACAGGAAAGAAGTTAAAAAGTAAGAAATTAAAAAGGTGGAAATTAAGGAAAAAGATTTTTTCCTTGCTAATGACCCTTTACTTTTTAGATAAAACTCCCAAAACAGCTCTAGACAGCCAGTAGAATACTAAGCTTGCTATCTTTCAGCTCCTTTTTTAGAATTAGATAAAGTATATATTTTTAACACCGTAATCTCAGGAAATATGTCTGAGTAGCTTATATTCAAGGCTTATTGCATCTCTAGCTAAAGCTCTTGAGTAAATTTAACATTAAGATTTCAGGATTTACTTATTTTATTTTATTTTATTTTATATTTATTCGTCTACCGGAATAGTCTCAAGCTGGCTTGAAAGGTTCCATATTAAAGTTCTTGTGTGTAAAGGAAGGTTAGGATCGTTGCTTATATCCTCCAGAATAGAAATGCTTGATGCCGCTCTAAGAAAGAGAGGTTCTGAGTTGTTGTTCAGGATATCTGTAATTTCATTTACGGAACGCCTGATATTTCTTGGAACTGAAGAATCACTGGTTATGCTGTCAAGGACCTGAAGACATTGTCTTATAACTTCTGCTGAATCATTTGATGACATTGGAATCACCTGCGCAGTCAATTATGATAGAAAATTAGAGCTAATAAATTAGAGCTAATAAAGTAGTGTAAGATAGGCTTGTTATATAAAATATTATCGGTGATATTTAAGAATTACATTAATAATGTCTATAATTAGTGCTTTTGATATGAGCTGTTTTTCAGTCTATCCGGATAAAGGTAGTTTCATATACAGGAAGTATAGGAACAATCTTATAAATAAGTGAAAAGCTGACATACAGGAAGGTCAGGTATATGGATTCTGAAAAAGATCAAAAAGTAAAGCGCATAGCCCGTTTCCTTGAATTGGGAGGTACGATGCTTGCCGAACATTGTAAGGTCTGTGGAGCCCCGAAGTTTCGTTATCAAGGCACAGTAATCTGCCCTGTGTGCGATGTCCGGGAAGAAGAGGACGCACCAGAACCAGCCGCAGAAGTTCAAGTTCCTGAGCCCGAGCCTTCTGAAGAGAAAACAAGAGAGCCAGCAGAAAAAGAAAATTCTTTAAGGGAAAAACCTTCTGCTGAAAAAGAAAAACCATTATTTGAAAACAAAAAAAGGTTCCAAACCCATAGACAAAAACCCCGTTTCGGACCTCGGACTCTGGATGCTGTTGATGAGGAAGAGAAAAATCTTGAAGTTACGGAAAAAGGCCCTTCCAGAGATAGTTATGGGACAAAAGATTCAAGAGAAACTTCTTTTGAAACCCGAATTGTGCCGCAAGAAGAATTTGAAAGCCCAGTCCAGAAGTTCAACCTGTCTCAAGTTTACGAAAATAAGAATTATGAAGATAAAGAGGCATTGGAAACTCTTCTGTTTAAAAAAATAACTGTGATTGCAGCCTCGATTCTGGATGAAAAGGATCCCCGCAGGATTTCTGAAGCTTTTAAATTAATTGAAGACGGGCTCGGCATTATAGAACGTTTAAAACAGATATAAATTTAAACTAAACTTAAATTTATCTTAAATTTAAGTTTAGAATATATTCTATTTTTATAATGCCTTCGAATTTACAATATATTCAAATTTAAAAGCAATTCTAGATGATTAAAAGGTAGATTCGAATAATAAGTAAAAAGTCAGGAAAGCTAAAGTGCTAAAGCTTAAAAGACTAAAAATAAAAAGGTAGAAGAAAAAGTAAAAAGGAAATCAGGATCTGAAAAATGAAATCTAAGAAAGAAAAGTTGAATTACATTCCTACCCTTTATCCTTTATAAGGGCTTTCAAGAATTTCTCTAATTCTTGCTGCAGTTTTTGGTCCTACTTGTTTTACCTTTTTAAGTTCTTCTATATCAGCTCTCATTACAGCCTGGACAGAACCAAAATATAAAAGAAGGTTTCTTGCTGCTTTTGGGCCTATGTTTGAGATAGAAGAAATCAAGTATTCCTGCTGTTGAGTAAGAGTACTTGCCGACTTTTTCCCATGCGGATTGATCTCATGCTTATTTTCGGTTTGTTCTCTTTTCGCAAGAATCTTTAATATGGCACCTGTCTCCTCTTCATCCCTTGAATAGAGAATTGAGACTCCGAAATCAATAGCAATAGAAACAAGAGTCCCGTAAAACGCATTCGGGATAAGTTGCCTGCATGTTAAAAGATTGTTTCCTTCAATAATAAGAACAGGCTTTTCATATACTCTTGCAAGGTCTGAAAGCTGGACAAAAAGATTTCTTTTGCCGTCAATAAGAGAACTTGCAAAATCGTCAGTTCGTTTCCTTTCAACAGCAAGTCTATTACTTAAAACATAATCTCCTATTTCAAGTGCTGTAAAAACAAGTTCCATCCCAAGCCTGTCAAGAACTTTTGCGACCCCACTTTTTGTTTCTCTGTGGTCGATTATTATTTTAAGAGATTCGATATACTCATTATTAATTAATCCATCTTCAGAGTTTATTTCTGATACTTTTATTCCGGATATTCCTGTTATCTCTGTTTTGTTTTCCAGATTATAAACCAGTTTTTTTCCTGAAAGAGCTTCAAAGTCTACAAAAGTTTTTTGTTTTTCTTTTCCTTCTTTTCTCTCTTCAATTCTAATTTCTTCCTGTTTTGCTTCGTCTTCTGAATTTGTTGGCTCTTCAACCTCTTCGGGATATATAGTTTCTTTAATTCCGTTAATAAAGTTTAAATTCACCTGTTCAATTTCGGTTCCGGCTGTTTCCTTTGTTTCTGCACTTTCTATAAGCTCTTTAGGGTCTTTATTTTTCTCGAATTTAATACTTATTTCGGCATTTTCAGGATCTAAATTAATACTTTCTGCTTTATTTCCATTTTCTTGTTCGTTATTAGTCTGGTAATCCCCTGCTGGGATCTTTGAATCATCTTTTTCAATAATATCTGGATTAGAATCCGTGGCTTCAAAATCAAAAAGTCTGGAACTTTTATTTGGGTATTTAGGACTTAAAATAGCTTCAAGCCCCTGCATACTATTCAGCATTCTTTTTTCCTTATTTTTGCTGCTCCAGTAATAGGCTTCGTCTCTTGTGCCTTTTGTAACCAGTACAATAACTCGGCCTTTATGCTGCCTTCCAGTTCTTCCTTTACGCTGAATACTGCGAATTTCCGAAGGAATTGGTTCATAAAATAAAACCATATCAGTTGAAGGAATATCAAGTCCTTCTTCTGCAACTGAGGTGGCTACGAGTACATTGTACTCCCCTTCCCTGAATTTCTCAAGGATTTCTACCTGCTGCTTCTGGGTAAGGCCTTTATCTTTATTACGGGAGCCCTGCCCTACAAAACGTATAGAGGTAACTCCTGGAGCTTTAGAAAGGGCATTTGTTACTATTTCAGCAGTATCTCTGTAATTCGTAAATACAATTACTCTTGAATCAGGGCTTTCCTGCAATTGCTCGAATACAATTTTGCGTGCAAGCCCAAGTTTGGGATGTTCAACCTCACATTCTTTAACTCTGTAAAGGGCTTTTCTCATGTACAGATCGTCCATGAGCCTTTTTGCAGCCTTACTTGAATTTTTTGATGAGGCTTCCGCATCCAGCTTCTCCAGATATTTCCTGAGAGTCTCCAGGCCCTGGGTTTCAACCATTTCCACAGCATGGTTTACTTTCATCATCTCAGCAACCACAGACATAGCAGAAAAAATTGCAGGATCCCCACCTACTCGAATTTCGCCCTGGAGTTGTTTCTGCAAAAGCAAAAGATCTTTTTTGGAAACATATTTTCCCCCGCCCGCAGAAAAGCCCAGATTTCTTATGACTTCAAGCCGGTCTTGAAGAATCTTTTCAAGGTATCCCCGAATCTCGGCCATTTCGACAGGAAGCTGGACCTGAAGCCACTCTATCTCCTTTTCCTGTACATAGGGCCGAACATCCCTGTCATTTTCAGTCTTTACGGCTACATTTTCTACATGTAAAGCCTGGCAAACTTCAGTGATTTTTTCATCCGAGCTTCCGGGGCTTGCTGTAATTCCGAGAATATGAGGATTTTTTGCACACTCGAAATACTTTTCCGCAATAAAGGTATAAGCATAATTTCCAACAGCCCTGTGAGCTTCATCAAATGTAATATGGCAAACGTCCTCAAGGTTAATCCTTTTTGTAAGCAAATCGTTTTCGATAACCTGGGGAGTTGAGACTATTAACTTTCCCTGAGTCCAGAGTTTTCCTCGCTCTGCGGGAGCAATGCCGCCTGTAAAAGCGAGAACTTCCTCCTCGGGAAGGGCCATAACCTTTTTAAAAAAAGCAGCATGCTGATCTACAAGGGGTTTTGTTGGAGAAAGAATAAGGGCTTTTCCTCCGAAACGTTGAAGCCTTGATGCAATAACAAAAAGAGAAATAATTGTTTTTCCAAGCCCTGTAGGGAGTACAACAAGGCTTGAACCTTCAAGGGCCTTTCCTGCGAGGTTAAGCTGATAAAGCCTCTGCTCAACTGTATCTGGCTTTATCAATGGATGCTTCATCCATTCCGGTTTCTCGGGAAAGAGACTTTCTCGCATGTTTCTCGGGAAAAGTTTGGTTTATTTTTCTTTAGATTAATTTTAATTACTTTAATCGAAGTCTAATTACGTTATTTCAGGATTATGTCAATTTCGGCTAATCTATTTTATTTCTATTTTACTTTAACTGCTATTCTATAACTTTTATTTTGTTTTAAAATTAATTATTCCAGGTTTTTATTACTTTATAAATAAGTAGGTTTTAATGATTAAGAATACAGTGAAATTAAGTTTTCGCTGCAAGATGGTTATTTTCAGCTAGGCCATAAATAATTGTAGAAATGAAAAAAGAAGTAAAATAAAAAATATGATCTGATAAGATAGGATTGGAAATAAAATAAGAATAAAATAACATAAAAATAAACGAGAATAAAATAAAATGAAACAAAATAAAATGAAAATAATATTGAATATACCGTAAAATAATATGTAAAATAAAAGCCAAAATAAATGTAAAACAGAAATCAAAAAAGAAAATTAAAATAAAGAGCCCATCCCAAAACCCAAAATTATTGCTTTTAATCCTGTATTCCAAATTATCAATCGTGCTCCTGATAACATAAGTAATTTTGAGAAATTAGAATTAATAGGTTAAAATGGGTTTTGGGATAGCCTCAAAAACTGAAATAAAAACTGAAATAAAAATAGGAAATAGAATAAAATCAGAAAGAAAAAAGAGAAAAAAGTAAAAATACAGTTTCTTTATTCCTCGCTTCTTATCTCTTATTTTAGATTGTCCTATTTTATATTTATATTCATTTCTTATTCTGACTTTTTGTTCAATTTTTAAACTTATGGATTATAAATTGCGAATTTATTAGCTATTTAAGCTAATTATTGAGCGAATTGTGCCCGATTTACAAAGTTAGAAATTAAAGGCCCTGCCTGCGGATTTAAAACTTCTACCTCTGTAAATGAGCTCGTAAAGTACATCTTCAATTCCCAGAATTGAAGTTCTAATCTGGCGCATGGAATCTCTGTCCCTGATAGTTACAGTTCCGTGTTCCAGAGTGTCATAATCGATTGTAATACAATAAGGAGTCCCTATTTCATCATTTCTTCTATAGCGGCGCCCAATTGTTCCGGAATCGTCATAATTTACAAGCAGCCCTTTTTCTCTAAGCGTAGCGACTATTTCTTTTGCTGGATCTGCAAGCTCTTTTCGGGTCAGGAGCGGTAGAACTGCGACCTGGACAGGGGCTACAGAACTTGAAAAGTGCATAACAAGTCTGCTTTCTTCTTCCTCTTCAGCCTCTTCTTCGCCTTTTTCAGCTTCTTCTGTCCCTTTTAGCCCGAATTCGGCTGTTTTCTGAAGCACATTTTCTTCTTCATAGGCGTGCTCCATAATCCCGTAAAAGATCCTGTCAATCCCGTAAGAAGGTTCAATAACGTGAGGAATGACGTTTTCTCCGCTGACTTTTACGGTTTCTTCAGCAAAGCTTACCATGTCGGGACTAACTGTTATTTCTTCCCCCTCGACAGCAACCTTAATCTCATCCTTTGAAAGCTCTTTTTCCGAGAGTTGTTTTAGAGCATCGGCAACAGCTTTTGCTTTTCCTTTAAAGACAGGCCCAAGCTTTCCCATATTTGGCTTTATAGTAAAACGAGTTACCATTTTAGGTTCGTCATACTCTATATAAACGTAAAGCTCAGTTTTACTGACTCTTGCATGGGCTTTGAGGTCGTAATCTGTTCTGTCTGCAATTCCTACGATTTCAACCCAGCCAAACCTGTCGGTTTCGATTTCAGCGTCCCAGCAATCAATTGCATAGTGTGCCATTTCATCTTTAAGGTGCTGCCTAAACCTGAGTTTTGCAGGATTCATCCCTACCTTTGTCAGGAATTCATTCGTAAGTGCAATATTGTAGCCCAGAACTTCATGTGCAATAACACCGGCCTCCACAGCTTCGCGCACAGTCATCCTTATGGACTCGCCTTTCCTCTGAGCTTCCTGAGAATAAAGTACAAGCTCTTTGTCAGCAAAGCGCTCGAAATTGGGATGCTTTTTGTTTCTGGGATCAACGAAAATTTCACACTCAGCCTGTGTGAATTCCCTGAGCCGGATAACTCCCTGCCTTGGAGCAATTTCATTTCTGTAGGATTTTCCTATCTGCACTGCTCCAAAAGGTAGCTTATCTCTATAGAAGCGGGACAACCTCTGAAAGTCTACAAACATTCCCTGTGCTGTTTCAGGTCTAAGATAGCCCTGTCTTCCGGTTCCAGGCCCGATTGTAGTCTTGAACATCAGGTTAAACTCATAAGCATCTCCGAACTCTCCACCACATTCCGGGCATTTGATATTCTTCTCTTTTATGACCTTTGTAAGCTCTTCTGCACTTAAAGTGCCTGCAGCATCTGTTACGTCTTCTACAAGGTGGTCAGCCCTGAATGCCTCTTTACAGTTCA
>JBNAKO010000121.1:0-7551 GCA_049706495.1 Methanosarcina sp.
TAATGCAAAGCGAAAACCTGGAAAGTACTTATTATATTCTTAAACATGCGTTCAGCGACCCCAAGATTTCACAAACCTTTTTTGTACCTTTTGGCCTTGCTTTTCTGATTTATGCGATCTTTCTACTTGCTCGCTACCCTGAAGGTGCAGTCGTAGGAATTCTTGCTGCTGTAGGCCTTTACATGTTATATCGAGGATTTGGGCTTGATGATCTTGTAGCCCTTGAAAAAGAAAGGCTCTGGGAAGCCTTTTTGAAGCAAAGGATGGTCTTTATCAGTTATACGGCTGCTTTGCTTGTTGCACTTGTAGCTACTGCATATGGAGCAATGGAAGTCTGGAAACTTTATTCCACAAATGGAGTCTGGTACCATGGAACCCTCACACTTATTTCCGTATTTATTAATGTCTCTGTCTGGTGGTATGCAGGAGCACTGCTCCTGGCCGGGCTCGGAAAAATCTTTGATTTAAGAATGGAGAATAAGCCGATATACAAAAATATCTCAATTTCCCTCTTTATTGTTTCAACAGGACTGCTCTTCTGGGGAGCAAGCACTTATATTCTGGCAATTGCCTCTTTTTCAGGGGCTCCAACCAATAATGTTTCTCTTGCACTCCAGTACTTTGTTTACTCAGTGGCAATTGCGGTTCTTCTAGCTCTTGTAGGAATAAAATATTCAGTTTCAAGCCAGAATTCTGAAAACAGTGATAAGAAAAAAAAGAAGAAATCTCCTGATATACAGCAGATAAATGAAGAATAATTTAAATCCACAAATAAGGATCCTCAACTAGAGATAAAATTATTAGATGTAAAATGAAATCAAAGTAAAATCAAAAATAAAAACAAACACATGCTGAAATAAAGTTTGACTAATATGCTAAACGGAATGAATTAATAAAAAATAAAATAATAATATTAATAGTAATAATAATAAAGTAAAATCAAATATTAATTAAAAAGTAAAAATAAGCAATAGTAACAACAATAATAAAAAGAAGATCAGGTAAGAATCTAAAAACTTACAATTTAAAGTGGAATCCAAAAAGGGCATAAAAAATGGAAAAAGAAGTTGAAGACATCGAAATTGCATTACTGGGTGGAGTAGGATTCAGTTCACATAAAGACCTGGATACTCTTGAAGTTCAAACTCCTTACGGAAAGGTTCTCACCTATTTAACCACTTTAAAGGGAAAAAAAATTGTAATAATTCCCAGGCATGCAGGAAAAAACCATATTCCGCCTCATAAAATAAATTATAGGGCCAATATCTGGGCTATAAATGCTCTTGGAGTTAAAAGGGTGCTGTCTACCAACTCTGTTGGATCCATGCGAGGACATCCTGTAGGAAGTTTTGTAATACTTGATGATTTTATAGATTTTACCAGGAACAGACCTTCAACTTTTTATGATGAAACAACTGTTCATGTTGATGTTTCTGAACCTTACTGTCCGGAAATAAAGGCAGCTTTTAAAAAATCCCTTGAGAAACAGGGTTTCTCATATACAGAAGGAATCTATGCCTGCACAGAAGGCCCGCGTTTTGAGACAAGAGCAGAAATACGTATGATGAGCCAGTTTGCAGACGTTGTTGGAATGACAGGTGTCCCTGAGGTAATTCTTGCAAAAGAACTAAGTCTTTGTTATGCTTCCCTTGCAATTATTACAAACCAGGCCTGTGGCATGACAACCCAGAAATTGACTGCTAATGAAGTAACTGAGGTTGTGGGGAAAGCTCAGGAGGCTGTTTCTTTAATTGTTTCAGACGCAATAGAATATCTTCCGGGAGCCAGAACATGCAAATGTAAATTTACAAAAGAAGGGGCCTGTTTGTAAGCTTAACTTAAGTAAAAACAGAAAAAGTTTTACAAATTTTTTTTGAACAAACCGTGTATAATTTCATACAAAAATCGGCTTTATATGACTAATTTTGAAAAAATTGCAAAGAATAGTTACTTACATTAAATCTAAATCGATTTTTTATACAAAATAAAATTATCTAAATTTTATATAGGTTTATTTTATTTAGTTTTAGTTAATTTAATTTAGTTTAATTTATTTTTATTCGGTTTAATTAGTTCGGAAAACATTTAGTCAGGCAGTATTTAGCTTCATAAACATTTTATAAAGAATCTTATCTAAGGTTTTTGATTGTTAATTACTATAGTTACTTAGTTATTATTGACTATTTTCTACTTATTTTCTTTCATTTTCCTTCATTTTCCTTCATTTTAGTTTATTACCCTTTGCTGCTTATTTAGCAGAGTATTATCATAAGTATTATTTTTTTGAGTACTATTTCTGCTATTTTTATGTTATTATCCAGGTTTGATTTTTTATTATAATGAGCCCATCCCAAAACTCAAAATTATTGCTTTTAATCCTGTATTCCAGATTATCAATTGTGCTCCTGATAACATAAGTAATTTTGAGAAATTAGAATTAATAGGTAAAAATGAGTTTTGGGATAGCCTCAATAACTAATTTTAATATATGTTACGTAATCATATCAAATTTATTTATTCACTTCTTTTGATAATTTGATGTGAGTTTAATTATATAGTAATTAAGTAATAAAATATTTATATAATTGAAACCTATAAAGAGGGTCGTAAAAAGTATCATTTAGCAGAAATGATGGTTTACTATACCATCGTGTTTTAATTAAAGAGTAATAGGTATCGGTTTTTCATACTTTAAAAGGAAGCTTACTTATACTATTCATATATCAGGATAAACAATGACTCTCTGGGTTCTCAGTTATGCCGAGAAATCGAAGATTAAGATAATGGCTATAAAAGACAGGTTAAAACAGCCGCTCTATGTAGCCGAACTCCAATTAAAAGATAGTTATAAAGGGCCACGCCCTCACAAAATCAGGTTACTTGCCAGTAAGAAAAAAGAGGAATTCATTCCTCCTCAACAATTTATTGAACTTCTCCGGAGTGCGAACAGGATTATGCTTGCAGAGGGAGGAGACCCTGCAAATGAAGCTGCTTTTCTGGAAATGCTCGAAGGGTTTCAATTACAAGCAGATAAAGTTAAAATCTGTAAGCATTGCTGGATTAATGGGCAGTTCAATTTTGTGAACACCAAATCCATAAAATATCATAATGAGCTTATCTGCTGGGAATGTGCAAAAGAAGAGCTTCTAAGAGCAGTTCGGACTGCAGGTGCTCAGTATGGAGAGAAATCAATAGATTTTCTTGAAAGGGTCCTGGCAAAAACCAGGGATCTGGATAGAACAATTCGAATGCTCAGCCCTGAAAGACTGGATCCGGAATTTACCCGTTACGATACGATCAGAACAAGCCCTGTAGAGGCTAAAGTCAGAATAAAAAATCTTCCGCTTGCCAAAAAGTTTAAGGAAATGCTTCTTGAAAAATCCGAGACTCTCCTCCCTGTTCAGGCCCTCTCTATAGAAGCAGGACTCCTCGAAGGAAAAAACCAGTTCGTAGTCTCTGCAACGGCAACAGGAAAAACTCTTATTGGGGAAATGGCAGGAGTTCAGAATGCTCTTGATAAAAAAGGAAAAATGCTTTATCTGGTCCCCCTGGTTGCACTTGCAAACCAGAAGTATGATCAATTCAAAGAGCGGTATTCAAAGCTCGGGCTTACCACGTCAATAAAAATCGGTGCAATTCTTATAAAGACTTCCCAGCGTGTGAAAATGCAGACCAGCCCTAATGCAGATATTATTATAGGCACATATGAAGGCGTAGATCATATGCTACGGGCAGGAAATGCAGATTTCCTCGGAAAAATAGGAACTGTAGTTATAGACGAAGTGCATACTCTTGAAGATACGGAAAGAGGTCACAGACTTGATGGGTTAATAGGAAGGCTCAGGTATGTAGCTCCTGAAGCTCAATTTATCTATCTCTCTGCAACAGTTGCAAATCCTGAAGCGTATGCAAAAAAACTTGGGGCTCAACTTATAAGATATGAACACAGGCCTGTACCTATTGACAGGCACCTTCTCTTTTGCCAGGAAAGCGAAAAAACAAAATTGATTTCCCAGCTTGCAAAAGAAGAGTATTCAATGTTCTCTTCCAAAAAGCATCGAGGACAAACAATTGTCTTTACAAATTCCCGCAGAAACTGTCATAAACTTGCAGGGGCTCTTTCAATAAGAGCAGCCCCTTATCATGCAGGGCTTTCTCAATATGAAAGGAAAAAAGTTGAAACCCTCTTTGCAAAAGGAGAGCTCCCTGTAGTTGTAACAACTGCGGCTCTCGCAGCAGGTGTGGATTTTCCAGCTTCCCAGGTGATCTTTGAATCCCTGGCAATGGGCATAGACTGGATCTCAGTCCAGGATTTCCTGCAAATGAGCGGAAGAGCTGGGAGGCCTGACTATCATGACCGGGGAATTGTCGTGCTTATGCCTGTTCCGGGAAAAACATATGCAAGCTCTCAATCTGACACTGAAGAAGAGGTTGCAATAAAATTATTGCAGGGAGAGATGCTTTCCATAGGTGTCCAGTATGGAGAAGCAGAACAGCTCGAAGAGGTACTTGCATCCATTGCTGTGACCTCCTCAGTTCAGGACCTTAAAAAACTTCATTACATGATGTTTGGAAGTTTTGACCTGGAAAAATTGCTCTTACGGCTGCAGAGCTATCGCTTTGTGGAAAGGAAAGGAAATAAGATAATTCTCACCCGCTTTGGAAAGATTATTGCAGCTCATTTTCTACCTGTTTCAAAAGCCTTTCTGATTAGGGACGCTGTGCTTGTGGAAAACGACCCTTTGAAAATAGTTACAAATCTGGAATTTTTTGATGCTGCCTACTTTAAGTATGCTTCCCAGATAGGAAGTTCTTTACACGTTAATATGCCTGCCAGAGTTTTTCAGGGAGCTGGCCTGGATATAATCTTTGACGGAGAATCTCTAACCCAGCTTGATGCAAAGATTCGGGAGCTTATGCTGAATTTTGCTTCGGACTTTTTAACCTGTATCTGCAGAGATTCACCTTACTGCGGCTGTGTAGAACAGAAATTTTCAGAAAAAATTATAAAGCTTCGTATTGAGGACCTCGAACCTGTACAGATAGTTAAAAAACTTGAAGACAAATACGGAATTTCCGCATACCAGGGAGATATTTTCGGTTATCTTGATAATGCAGTCCGCAATCTTGATGCTATAGAATTAATAGCAAAGGTGCACTCTAAAAAAGGAGTTGCAGAAGAGGCTAAAAAGTTGAAAAAGAAAGTTCAGGGCTAATAAAACTTGAAGAAATTTGAAGGAAAATTGTATTTTTCCTTATAAAAACTCTGGAATGCTCTGAACTCTGGAAAAATTTGAAAAATCCTAGCAATTCTTGAAAACTCCTTTTGTTTACAGAATTTCCCGGAAACTTCAATCTAAAGTCTTGAATAATATTCACTAATTTTTTTTAGAGCTATAGATTTAATTAACCTTTTCTGTAAGTTAAATATCGAGATTCCTATAAAGGATTTGTATGAAAGGGTTACTTCTAGGGGTTTATTCGTTAAATAGGGGACTTTATGCGAGGGCTATTATATGTAGACGATTAATAATCTTCTAATTAAATGGATCGACATGTAAATACTGCTTTATTTTGTATTAGCAACAAAAGCTTTTGCGAAGGCTAATGTTGGGAGTAAGGTATTATGAGGAGAAATTTGATTAAGCGGTTCATTCTGCTTGCAATACTTCTGTTTTTTGCAGATTTTCCAGTACGGAATGTTTCAGGAAAGAGAGAAAAGCCTTCTGAAAATGTAAGCTCTAAAAATATAGGTAATGACTATATTTTTGATAAAGAATATACTTTTGAAAAACTTAATCCTGAAAAAGTTACGACGGAATGGAAGGATTCTCATCTTTTTGAAAGGAAAGAAGCTGCTTTAAGAGAACTTGAAGCCTTAAATAAAAGGTCAGAAGAAATAAGCCAGACTTTTCGTCCTAAATTTGAAAACCTGTCAGGGCCTGTTTTACTCAATTTTCTACACATTGAAAAGGAATTTGCAAAATCACTTGAAATTCTGTATACATATACATATACCCGGCACAGTAAAAATGTCAATGATGAATTTTTTGTTACTTTGCTTATTGATGCACAGAATCTTATTACAGAATACAGAAAAAATGTTGCATTTTCAATCTTAAAATTAACCTCGTTTGAAAAAGAGCAATGGGAGAAACTATTTCTTGAGGAGCCTGAGCTTGAGACGTACCGCCCTTATTTTGAAGCCCGCTATATCCGATTTGCCGAACACAGGCCAAAGGATGAAAATCAGGCCATGTATCTGGCAGATCTTGAAAACGAGCGCATGAAACTTGAGACAAGAGCCCTTGCAGAAATTACAAATAAGGTTACAAAGGCTGGAACTATAACCCTTGAGAATGGAGAGGAATTTCCGGTTAATTCACAGTCTTATTTTATTTTACTTTCAACAGATCAGAATAGAGAAAACAGAAAACTCTGCTATGACCAGAGGTTCTATCACTTTATCAGAGAATCCGATTCTATGGCTTCCCTTTATTCTGAAAAAGCCAGACTTGACGACCTTGTTGCAAAAGAACTGAATTATACTGATTTTTATGAGTCTTCACTCTATAACTCCTATCTTACCAGCGAGCAAATTAATGCAATGAATATGGTTTTTAAGGAAAGAAAAGGGGTATTTGAGGCTTATAATGAATTCAGGAGAAAAAAACTTGGGCTTGAAACCCTTAAACCATATGACCTTGGGCTGCAGCTCTCTGACGAACCTGGCAAGAATTATACTTATCTGGAAGCTTTGCAGGAAATCCAGAAATCCTACTCAGGGATGGATCCCCGGTTTAATGAAATTTTTCTAAAAACAGTAACTGGAGGGTTTATAGATGTATATCCTGATCCTGAAAATGGAAAGCAGCCTGGAGGCTACTGTACTGATTTTTATGCGCTCAAGACTCCTGCATTTATTTTCATGAACTATAACGGGCTGCTCAGCGACCAGAAAACTTTAACGCATGAATTGGGGCATGGGATTAATTTCTATCTTTTAGCCAATTCTGTAGATTACCTTTACTGCTCAGGTACTATTTATGAAATGGAGGTTCCTTCAACTTTTAATGAAGAACTTCTTGTTGACCATATAGTTGCAAGTTCTGATAAAAATACTGCGATTGCCGTGCTTGCCCAGCATATAGCTGATTACCAGAACTTTTTTACCAGGCAGCCTTTAATTACGGAGTTTGAATACAAGGCGCATAAATTATATGCGGAAAAAGGAGATTTAACAGGATCTGAACTTAATGCTCTCTGGACTGAGCTTTCCAAAGAGTATAGAAATGAATCCATTGAATATTATGCTGAGAATTCTGCAGAATGGACCTATATTAACCACATTTACCTGACAGAAAATTACTATACTTTTAACTATGCAGTTTCAAAAGCTATAACCCTGGCTCTCTTTAAACAGTACAAAAAAGATCCTGAAACCTTTAATAAAAATTATATTTCTTTCCTTTCCATAGGGACAACTCTCCCTCCGAATGAAAAGCTTAAAAAATATTTCGGAATTCAGATTAACAGGCAGCTTTTTGAAGA
>JBNAKO010000122.1:0-27465 GCA_049706495.1 Methanosarcina sp.
CTTATGTTATCAGGAGCACAGTTGATAATCTGGAACACAGGATTAAGAGCAATAATTTTGAGTTTGGGATGGGCTCATTATTAAATATTTTAATATTAGATATTTTTAATATTGAATACTTTTATTGCATTTTTTGGTTTAATTTTCTCTAAAGTCATTTCTTTTATAATTTAGCTTTTTCAGGGTTTTCGCAGTAAAAAGGACTTTTTCCTTTCCACTTTTTCCAATATCTCCTTTCCAGGTTTAGGGATTCCTTTTTTTGCAGGCCTTTCTGTAAGGATAACTTTTTCCTCTCTGTTTTCCAGAAAGTCTGAGTATTTATCAAAAGTTTGAATGGAGGTTTCAAGGAGCTTTTTTTGAGCAGATAGATTCCCTGACTTTATGTCCCCTGCGCTTCTAAGCAGGGCTGCAAATTCTTCAAGTACCTCTATGAGCTTTTTATTCTCTGGCTGGTCTCTCAGCTCCCCTGTTACTTTTGAGAGGTATCTCTCACTTTCGAGTCTTGCACTCCCAGGTCTTTCACTGAAAAGGATGAATAAAAGAGCTTCGTAAAAAGGATGATAAAATTCAGGAACATGAATATCAACAGCGGTTTCTGAAGCTTCTTTAAAGTATTTGACAGCTTCTTTTAGTCCGAAAATATAAGTAGCTTCATTTTCCGCTCTAAGGGCCCTCCAGAGAGAACCTCTTCCAAGAGAACGAAGGGCATATTTGCGGACATACACATATGGATTATCTGTCAGCACCTGCAGATCTCTCCAGGCTTCAGTCTTATCCGGAGCATAAAAAAAGGCAGGGCCTAAAGCGCGCGTCGCAGTTCTCTGTACAAAACTGTCATTATGTGTTGATAATCTAACTAGATCTCTCCAGCCTTTTCGCTTATCTGGGACTTCCGGATAGCCGGAGACAAGGGCAAGCACGGCTCCTCTGCGAACCTCTCTATCCTCAACTGAAGTCAGCCTTAAGAGTTCATCCCAGGCTTTCTGTTTACCTTCGACGTACATGAAAGCAGAAGTAAGAAGTTCTCCTGCTCTTTTTCGGGTCTGAGCATCCTGGCTTCCAGTCAGCTTAATCAGTTCGAAAAAAGTGTTTGACTTTTCCTCAAGTCCAGGGAAAATATAAGGAAGGAGCTCAGCAGCATTTTTCCTGATAGCTATTTCGTGATCTTGTGTTTTTGTAAGAAGCTCGTTCCAGATGTCCTGCGTTTTACCTGAATATTTTGAATAAAGGGAAAGTAAAGCCTCGATAGCTTCTTTTCTTATTTCGGGATCATGATTCGAACTCAAGTTGACAAGCTCTTTTATAATCCGGTCTTTGTCCGGAAGACCCGGGTATGCTTTCGAAAAAAGATCTATTGTTTCTTTATCCAGATATCCGGGATTTTCAGCTTCAGGTCTCTGAGCCTCAAGAGCGTATTTTCTCTTTTGTTTTGTCTCCCCCTGCAGATCTCTGGATTCTTCTTTCTCAAAGGATGAAAGGTGAGAAAATTCTGGGTAATCAGAGGCTCTGGGAATATTCGAAATAGTCGGAACATCTGGAATTTTTGTAAAACTTGAAATGTTAGGAACGTTTGAGAGCTGCTCAGGAATAGTTTCAAGGGTTTTTACAACCGTGTAGAGTTCATAATTTTCTTTTTTCCTGGCTGCACTTGCAAGCTCTTCATAGGCTCCTTTTCTGTCAGGCAGGTATGGAAATATTTTAATAATAACTTCTGCAGCAGCACTTTTGATGTATTCGTCTTTATCCTGTGCAAGTTCTAAGAGTTCTCTCCAGGCTGCATTTTCATCTTCAAGATGTGGAAACACAGCAGTAAGCGTATCAATTATAGGCTTTCTAATTTGTGAATCTCTAAACTCATAATCTTCTGATTTCAGGAGGTACACAAAATCAGCCCAGACTTTTTCCTTGTCAGGCATTTCAGGAGCTATGGAATTAAGGGTATCTCCAAATAGTTTTAATTTATTTTTGTCTCCTTTTTCCAATTCCAGAAGTTTTAAAAGTTCATCCCATGCGCGCTCCTTATCTGGAACATAAAAAAAGGTGAATTGCAGTGCCTGTAAAACTTTTTGTTGAATTGCAGAAGCTTCTTGCATCTCATAATTTTCTAATGTTGCAATTTTCAAGAAATCTTCCCATGCTTTCTGTTTCATTTGCTCAGGCATTGCTGGGAAAATCTTTATAAGAGCTTCAGCAGCTTTTTTCCTTATATTTTCATTTACAGGTCTTACATCAGGTTCTGCTGCCAGTTTAAAGATTTCTTTCCAGGTTTTTTCTTTCTGCTCATCAGCCAGATCCGGGAAAACCCTGCTTAAAATTGCAATTGTTTTTTCCCGGACATAAAGGTCTTTTGAATGTATGGTTTCAAGCAAATCTTTCCATACATACGGGTTATCAGGAATTTCCTGCATTAAATAAGGGAAAGCATCAATAATTTCCCTGTTTACATCTTCCATGCTGGTTTTTGAATGCAGGAGCTCAACTAAGTCTTTCCAGGTTTTATTCCTGTCCGGCATCAGGGAGAAAACACTGACTAATGCCTTAACCGCAGCTTTCATAACCCTTTCTGCAGGATAGGCCGTCAGATTTACAAATTTATCCCATGCAAGTTCTTTATCCGGAATATTTGGAAAAACCATTGTAAGAGACTTAATTGCTTCTTCTCTTACCTCATTATCCCTATCAGAAGAAAGCTTTAATAAATCTTCGAAAGCCTGTTTCCTCTCAGGAAATACTTCGAAAAGAGCGCCCAGCTGCTTTGCAGCTTTTATTCTTTCGTTCGTAACCTGGCTGAAAGTCCTATCATGTATCTCTGGCTGCTCACTCAAGAATTCCACCAACTATTACTTTATTCCAGTTTATACTATCCCCGAGATTATTCCTACTACTGTCTTTTTGACCTGAATTTGTTTTTTTAATTTAATTTCTATACTTTATTTTTCTATTTTAGTTCCTGTATTCTAATCTGACAGATTTGCTCTTATAGATATGGATTCTAAATTTAAGCTGACATTAAAATCTTAAAACAGGAAAATAAAGAAAAAAGGAAATAAAGAAAAATAATTAGGAAGAGTTAGATTAGGCTTGATGCTCAGGCTTTAGTTGGAGTGTAATTTTTTAGAAAAATAGGATATTTTTAAAAAACAGAGACAAAAGGTAACTTCTATTTTAACTTATATCTAATTTAAAATTCTGGCAAATATTATATCTAACTTATAAAAAATAAAATAATAAAAATAATACAATAATTTAATAATAAACTGATAAACTGATAAATACAAAATTGATAAATTCGAAATTGATAAAAGATAAACAAATTAATAAAAGATAATAATTATTAAAAACGAATCCAGAGTATGAAAAATCTCCGATACTCTAATGAATGGATGTATCTTCAATTGTTAATACTCGGAGAATGAATGAAACTTTCTTACCTCGAGCTTATCTTTTCTTCCGAGAAAAGAAAAGGAATTCTTCTACTATTAAGGGAAGGCCCAAAAAAGATAGAAGAGATCGAAACTGCGCTGGGAGTTAGTTCTATCTCTCTTTATCCCCAGATAAAAATACTTAAACAAAGAAGTATCGTATTCCAGCAGAAGAATGAGTATGGGCTTACTTCAATCGGGCACGCGATAGTTGAAGAAATGAAGCCTCTTATTGATACAGCAGTAACTCTTGAAGACAAATATAATTTCTGGGCGACTCACAATTTAGGTGGAATTCCTTCTCATCTGCTTGAAAGAATAGGGTATTTGAAGCATTGTACCTTTTGCAAACCTCTTGATCAAGGAAACATGTTTTCCTCTCATCCTGAATTTGCAGAAAATATTACAAAATCCGAATTTGTTAAAGGCATATCTCCTTTTATTCACCCATTATATCCAAAAATGTTCCTGAACTTTGCAGAACAGGGTATAGGTATGTCCCTCGTCGTTACAGGATCTGTTTTTAGCAGAATGAAAACAGAATTTAAGCCAGAAGTGACAAAGTTCCTGAGCCTTAATAATACGCATATTTATGTTTATGATAAAGAAATGTTACTTTCAAGCGCAGTAACTAACTGTTTTCTTTCACTTGGTTTGTTTTATAATAACGGCATTTATGATCATATAAATGATGTTATATGCTTTGAGCCTGAAGCCCTTCGATGGGGAGAAGCCCTTTATGCATTTTATGAAAATCAGTCGTATGAAGTAAAACAGATCTGATGCTCAAGATTCGCATATTTTTAAAAGTTATTAGAAGCATAAATTAAGTATCGATTTTTCAGGTAGGTCTTTTATTTATCTCTATTAATTCGAATAATTCGAATAATTTTAATAATTTTAATAAATTTAGTAATTCGAATAGATCGAATGCTATAGTTAGCTCTTAGAAAAGTTTTAACATAGTATGAGAACATTCAATCTATAAATTATATTTTCATTCTTTTAATTAGATTATTTCTTAATTCTTTAATACTAAATAATAAATATAGAAGATATATTCTAATGTAAATACTAAGTTCTAATGTAAATAGATTCTAATGTAATAACCAGCTGAGAAAAACAAAGACAAAACTAAAAACATACATCGGCAGGCATAAAATCTATTTTCATAATTCTGAGATTATGGGCATATACGAAAAAAAGTAATATTTTTGTCAAACAGAAGGATGAAAGAATGCGGCAACAAAATCTAGAGGGTGGGCAGTTGGCACAGGAAGTAATAGACTTTCTTGAACCTGTAATTCTTTATCTGGTTATCGGGTCTAAAAGAGCAGATAAAGAGGCTGGTAAAAAAGTAGGAGTTCAGGCCTGGGAAAGCAGGAAAAAACTATGGGAAGAGTTTTCTTCTATAGAATATCCTGATTTAAAAGAAGCCGCAGCAGATCTTGCTGCTGCCCCTTCTGATCCTGAGACAAAAGAAATTCTGGTTCGAAAACTTTTTGCTGCTTTCGAAAAAAACCCTGAATTTGCTCAGAAGATCTCGGCTTTCATGAAAGAAAATAGGGTTCAAAGAATACTTGCAGAAGCCGCAGAAAGGGGAAATTTATATCTATCCAGCGAAAAAAACCCGCCGGATAAAGAAAAAATAATTGAAGAATTTAACAGCCTGCTTGAAGCGTTTCTGGAAGGGGAAAATAGTACTCAAGGTTTAGAGCAATTGGAGCCTGAAGACGAAGAAAAACGTTTTTATGAAAAACTGTTTTTAAACAAAAAGGATCCTAATCTTGAAAGGAAGGGAATTAATTACACTCACATTCAACTTAATCAGGGAATTATAGAGGAAAAAAGCAGCCCTATCAGCATACGTATGGCTAAGATCGTAGGAATGAATTTTAAAAATCCGGGAACGTACCAAAAGGCTCAGACTCTTTTATCTGAAATCTCCGAAATCTCCGAACTCAGTGGGCCCAAAGAAGAGGAAATCATTGAAAAAGCTCTTGATTTTGCCTCCCGAATTCAATATGCAGATTTAAGGTCCCAGATCCTTTCCCTTCTTATCCCTTACCTGTCTGGCCCTAAAAAATTAGAGTTTATAAAAAAGGCTCTTTCCTCTGCTTCCAGTATTCAGGATGAAGCCGAAAGAGCTCTGGTTATTTCCTCCCTTGCCCCTCATCTTAAAGGGCCTGGAAAATACAGGCTCCTCGAATATATTTTTGTTTCTGCCTTTTATTTCAAATACGGGGATATTAAATTTCAGCTCCTCTACATGCTTCTTCCCCATCTTTTCGGTTCAAAAGATGAAAGGCCCATTGAAAAAGCCCTTGATCTTGTAACTGTGATCTATTCCGACTATCAAAAAGTGCAGGCATATTCTTTAATCATTCCCTACCTGAACCCTCAAAGAAGAGAAGAAGTCCTGGAAAAAGCCCTTGCTCTTGCTTTTGAGCTTAAAGATAAAGACATGAGGCCTCAGGCTCTTTCATTTATTATTCCGTATCTCGATGAAGCAGGTAAAAAAGAAATTCTTCAAAAGGCGCTCGAGATGGCTTCACAGATTAAGTCTGAAACCCGAAAAACCAGGTCCCTTTCTGCACTTGAACCCTATCTTAATTAATTGAAACATAGGGTTGGAAAATTAAAGAAATTACAGTATTTACAAAAATAAAGGAAGAGTTGATGAATATTATTGTCAACTCTTTTATTTCCCAAATACTTTCTTAATTTCGCCTACTTTTTCCTGTGTCTTGCCTTCTGCCTTGTCGACTCTGCCTTCGGCTTCCAGACTGGCATCGTTGGTTAATTCACCTGTTTCTTCCTTAATTTCTCCCTTTGCTTTGCGAAGAGTGCCTTCCACTTTGTCCTGACCACTTGATTTCATAATACTCCCCCTTCTTAAATCTCTAAATCTTGTTTAAATTCCTTTTCTAAACTCTGACTCTCTTTCATTCTACATTTAGAGAATAACCACGGCTAAATTATTCGTATTAGATTTTTAATTTAATAAGCCGAAAAATCAAGAAAATTGTCGGCACTGCTTGCCGTGATACCCCCAATTAAATCACATATTATAATAATAAATTAATCCTCCTAAAACCTTTGCATAAAGTCTTTTATCGCTACTCTTGAGGATTAAGAAAAATAATTTATTAATTGAGCTTTAGGAGAACTCTTGATTAATAACAAGATTAAACCCGAATCCGAAAAGGAAAACTCTTTTTTCTGAGTTTATTTCGTTTTCTAACTCTATTTTGATCATAATAATATTTATTTTCAGGAAATTTAAAATATCAACATTTATCAAAATTTTAAGCTAAGCTCAAGATTAACCCTGAATTAAACTTAAGATTAACTCTGGATTCAACCATAGATTAAATTTTAAGTTAAAATTTATGTTAAAATCTAACTCAAATTCAAGATAAACTCTGAATTATATTTTTTAATTACTATTTGTTAATTAATATTTGTTAGCATAATAGTTGTATAATGCAATCGATAAAATTCCATGTACTGTTGTTAAAAGGCCAATAAGCAAAATAACCCAAAATTCTACACCCAGATAAATTAAAACGAATAAAATAGCTGTGCATAAATAAAGCATGTATTCATTTGTTTTGGCTCCGGCTTTTTCCCTGATAAGGGTATTTCTCTCATCTTTCATTTCAATTTGATATTGCTTTTTATTCCCATACTCTTCTAATATTGCAGCCTCAACAATATTTTTAATTGAGAAACCTAGAATAAGTAATCCGAACACGAGTAAAATAATGACAGGAGTATTCCAGCCATAAAGTCCTGAAAGAAAATAGCTCCCTGCAGTAACTATTAAACTTATCCAGAATAAAAAATAGTCTCTGGCTTTATTCTTACTTTTCACCACTCTTTTCCCCCTCATAAATAAAAATGTCTTCAATTGATGTATTAAAATATCTAGCAAGTTTAAATGCTAAAATAATAGAAGGATTATATCGCCCATTTTCTAAGGAACCAATTGTTTGCCTGGAAACCTCCAGGGCTTCAGCAAGTTCCTCTTGCTTAATTCCTTTCTGTTTTCTTAATATTTCCAGCCTATTTTTCAAACTGGTATCTCTCCTATAATGGAAAGTAAGCTTTCCATATATTTAATATCGTTGGTGGAAAGTTTGCTTTCCATATATCTATAAAAATAAAATAATGTTAAACTTAAAAACTATTAACTTCAGAGTAACAAATAAAAAAAGGAAAACTACATACAAAGCTAATTTTAAAGTTGCCAAACTATGAAAAATGCCAATTGCGTTCCAGATTACAGGGTTTTGGACGCTGTATTATATAATGTTAGAGTTTTTTTAATTGTCTTTTATATTAAAACGTAATATTTCAAATCTATTTTTAATTTTGAATTCTTTTTTATAAAAAAGCCGCTTCGCTTCGTGAGCGGGAATGAAGCCCTGGATATAATATAATATAATATAATATGATATAATATTCTCTTCTGCTGGATTTTTATTTCTTTACGAGTTATCTGCTAAATTCTTTCAAACGTACTTATTTATATAATTCCAAATTTATTTTCTGACATGAGCAATGGAAATATCAGATCAAATATTAAAGAAGGCTTAAATGTAGGAATTGTGTTAAAACAGGACCAGAAGACCGGAAAGATTACACAGGGCGTTGTAAAGAGAATTTTAACAAATTCTTCGACTCATCCTCATGGAATAAAAGTACAATTAACAAATGGTCAGGTTGGAAGGGTTAAAGAAGTGTATTAAAATGTAAAGATGTAACGATGTGTATAATTCAGGTTTCGGGGTATAGAAAGGCAATTCTTTAGAAATAGGAATTCCAAAGCTTCCGTTTCAAAAATTAAGTGTACTTCCAAATCGTAATCGAATTCTTGATTTACATAAGTGTAAATTAATTTCTGGAAAAATAAAAATTGGATGCAAAAAAATGCTGAAAGCTCTTGCTTCAAATGTACTTTTTATTATTTCATCGAATCTAAGTGACGAAATAAATAAAATCTTCATGCAACCTCGGAAGCAAACACAGATAATCGTCACTGAAAAAATGTTAGAAAAATTGCCAGACCCGGTAAGGAGATATCTAAAGTATGCCGGGGTTGTCGGCAAACCAATGGTTCAAACAGTGAGACTTAAACAGGCAGGAAAAATTCGAAAAAGCTCCAGAGATCCCTGGATGAAATTTGAGGCTAAACAATATTATTCGGTAAATCCTCCAGGATTCGTATGGGTTGCATACATGAAAATTCTTGGCTTGCCACTGGTACGGGTGAGAGATTATTACCTTGAAGGGAAAGGAAATATTCTGGTAAAGGCGTTTTCAACCCTAACAATTTCGAATTCTGCGGGAAAAGAAGCAAATCAGGGAGCAGAGCTGGACCAGGGAGCAATGATGCGCTATCTTAATGAGATGATGTGGTTTCCATCGGCTTTTCTGGGAAAGAATGTTTCTTTCGAACCTGTTGATAAGAATTCAGTGAGAGTAACCTTAACGGATCTCGGTAAAAGTGTAACAGGAACAATGCATTTCGATGATGACGGAAGATTAACAAATTTTACAGCTCCACGCTACCGGGATGTGGGAAATAATAAATTTGAACTTGAGAACTGGTCTACTCCTATCAGGGAATATGGGGAATTTGAAGGACTCAGACTTCCTAAATCGGGTGCAGGCGTCTGGAATTTAAAAGAAGGAGATTTAGAATATATTAATTTAGTAATAACTGATTTAGAATATAATCCGGACGATCCTTACTGAAAAATTAAGTTTATGTCCAGTTATCATAAGAATATCTAAAATGACTTAAATATCTAAAATATCTAGTTTCTTTGTTCTTCATTATTATTCTTTATTTGCTCCTTTCCTCGCTTATCCTTTCTTTATTTTTGACATAACATTTTGAGTAATTAGTTTTTCATATTTTCTCCATGTGTTTTCATCGATTTCTGGCATGGACACGAGATAAGCTTCCCTTCTTGCAGAGCCAGCAGAAAAATAAGAATCGATTGTTTTCTGGATGGCAGTAGAGTCTTTACTTCCTATCATGTCTATAACTTTTATTTCCCGGAGGAAGCGGGAAATCGAAGGCATAGGGATTTCGTTTAAGTAAGGTAAAGATGCCTTTGAACCTGCTATTTTTCTTGAACCCGCCATGGTTGTGACTCCATTTTCAGCAAGTGCAATCAGAGCTTGGCCTGGAAGATGAGCACTTTCTTCCCCGCAAACAATAAGGCAGGTTATATTCGGGTTTGCAAGCACATTGGTTATTATTTTTTCAACTCCGAAATTTTCCGAAAAGCAGGTCCCACAAATTGCATAATTCTTCAGTTCCATTGTCCTGTAGTCAGAAGCAAGAGTTACTACGGTTACATTTGAATTTATATCCCCTACTACATAATCCCCAGAAGTTATAGGCCATTTCATATTATCTATCCTACTGTGTGTCTATTAGCTTATAGTTAGTTTTCTTTAATTTATTCTTCTATTTTCAGTAAACTTTGCTATTTTTAAGAATTCTGTTTTTAGCAAATTATTTTCACATTGATTTAATCTATTTCTTCTCGAAGAAGGAAAAGAAGGGTGAAAATGAAAATAAAAAGCAATTAAGCCAATCTGAATAGAAACTGAGAATTGGGGAATATAAGGAAACAAAATAATAAGAATAAAATAAAAATAAAAAGAGAAATTAAAGGGATTAAACAAAGAATGAAACGAAAAATGGAGCAAAAATATATGAAGAAGATTAAAAATGGTTTAAAAACGGTTTAAAAGGTTTAAAATATTTTGAATATTTAAAATATTTAAAAGGATTTTAAGGAAGCTGTTTATGTGGTTTAGCTTCTTTAATATTCCTTACGGAAATCAACCTGGAATTTTCTTTAGCATCTACCTTTTCAGGTCTAATCTTTATTACCTCATTTGCCTTTTCTGTTTTAACCTTTCCAGTTTTAAGGAATTGAAATTCCTTTGAAAGCATGGCCAGTACAACTCCCAGCATAACATATTCTGTGGCAGGGCCTGCAGCCCATACTCCATCCAGCCCGAAGAATACAGGCAGAATAAAGAGCAGGGGAAGCAGGAAGACAAAAACTTTTCCCAGGTTAATGAAAAGGGCTGCTTTTACCCTATTTATTGACTGGTAATAAATTGACGCCAGCAGCACAATGCCTTCAACCAGTAAGGAGAGCCCTATAAAGTTCATTCCGTGCAGGGTAGTTTGCAAAAGTTCGGAATCGTTCTGGCTGAAGATCTGCACCACCTGTTCAGGGAAAATATAGATCAGGGAAAACCCTAATGCTCCTATAAGGATGCATGAAAGCATCGTTAATTTAAGCGTTTTTGAAACTCTTCCATAGTGGCCGGCTCCGTAATTGAAACCTATTATTGGCTGCACCCCAAGGGCTATTCCTTCAAAAAGCATATAGAAAATTGAAAACACATATCCTATTATTCCATATGCTGAGACTGCAAGTTCTGAGCCGTATTTGAGCAGCATATAGTTATGCACAAAAAGCACAAAGGCAAAGGACAACTGCATCATAAAAGATGGGAGTCCTGCTTTAAGGAACTCGAATATGGTGTTTATTTCCAGCCTCATGGCTTTAAGTTGAAGTCTTATTTTTGCTTCTTTGCCAGAGAGGTAATATGTAAACAGGAGAGCGGGCACAGCAAAGGAAATTACTGTTGCTAGAGCTGCTCCTGACATTCCCATTTTCAGATGCATGACAAAAAGATAGTCAAGCAGGATATTTGCAATTATGCCTGCAACCATTATTTTTGTGCAGAGCTTTGGTTTCCCGTCATTCCTGACCAGAGGCTCAAGAGCAACTGTAAGGATCATGAAAACCGAACCCAGGAAAATTACCTCAAGATAATCGCGAGCAAAGTTTAAAGAAGGCCCGTTTGTTCCAAGCACACCAATAAACTTTTCACAAAAAATAAGCCCAGCTATTGTGAAAATTGCTCCGGCAAGGAGACTTAAGGGAAAAGCGTTATGGACAATTCCCAGCGCTCCTTTTTTGTTTCCTTTTCCAAGCTCCAGAGCTACAAGGGTCGATGCCCCTATTCCTATAACTATTCCTACCCCGATTATTACTAGATAAGGAGGGTAAGCTAGAGTAATACCAGCAAGTCCTTCACTTCCTACAGCATTTCCTATGAAAAAGCCGTCAATTATCCCCTGGATACCTGCAATTAGAACTCCAATGACAGTCGGGAAGGTAAATTTCCAGAACAAATTTAAAATGTTACCTTCCCTCATTTCTTCATCGCTTACCATACAGGTGCCCCCAGCAAAGCTATTCTTCCGGGAACCTGTAAACAAAGCTCTAATTTCTGCCTGCCTGAAAAAATCCGGACATTTTCTTTAAAGAAAAAGTAAACTCTATTTTCTGGGTTTAGAGCTTTTTTGTTTTTATTGCCGGATAATAAGGCTTTTTCAGGGCAGCAAGTATGCTAGATGAAGTGTTTATTTTCAACAGGGGGACTGTTCTTTAAATGAGAATTTATTTCAGAGCGGGAAATATTCCCAAACTTAGAATAACTCTCAATGAAAGGCGTATTCTTCTTTTCTAAAGACTTTTTTTCTCTTAACGGTTTTATAGGTTTATGCACTTTTAAGGGATTGGACCAAAACCGGGCAATCCTTTCAAGTGATTTACATAGAGACATGCTTCATCCTGACGAAGCTAAAGAAACGCACAACTTCACAATATAATTGCTTTGTTGCAGAATTTTTCAGGCTGAATACCCTGAATGATACTTGCACTGTTTCTTGTATATTTCCTATACTGTATTTACGCACATGAGTCGTTTTTACAAAGCTTCATCATTTAAACAGGAGTAAAAGTGGATTCTAAAAGATCAAGCAGATTAAGCGAAAAGCAAGTCTGGCAAGCTTAAATAAGATAAAGAATCCTGCTTTTAGGCAACAAAGTGAGTAGGGTCTGCATTCAGATAATCAGTCTGATGAGCAAATTTATGCTCTATATTTATGTCCTCATTTATTATTCAAGTAATATTTATATATTTACACCTTATTTTGTTTTAGCCAGTTTCAATTTGAACGAAAAAACATGTCTAACTTATAAATAAATATAAAAATAAGCTTAATTAATACAAATAGAAATTAATTATGAACTTTAAGTCAAAGAGCTTAATTAAAGATTTTTAAGTCAAAAACTGACATACTTCCCACGCAAAATGTGAAGAAGTTTTTTTGCCTGGCACATTTTTGTTTAAAAATGTACGGTCCAGGATCTTTTGAGGGGTATCAGAGCTCCCTTTCCCTGCATCTCTTTCTACAGGGAATTGACCATTGCCTTTAGGCGTCAAAGCAATATTAAAGGCTGCATTGACATCGGCGTGATCAACGTGTCCACAATCAGGACACTTAAAATGCTTGCTGTGCCGGTTGCCTTTATGTCCGCAGCGGCTGCATTTTTTGCTCGTTGCATGCGGATCAATATAAGTTACCTCTATTCCGCGCAGCCTGGCTTTATATTCTATAAATCTTTGAAGTTGGTTAAAAGACCAGCTGTTCAGGGAATATTCATATAACCACAGGCGTTTTTCAGCTTTTTTAAGGCTGTCACTAAAGAAAGTTTTTATTTCTTTATTTTCACTTTTGTTTTTATTTTTATTTTTGTTTTCTTCTTTGTTTCCTTTTTCTTTTTCTGTTTCTACTTCTATTTCTATTTCTATTTCTTTTTCGTTTTCATTTTCTTTTTTATTTTCCTTTTTATTCTCATTTTCACTTTTATTTTTATTTATTTCTCCAGCCGCAGGTTCATCTGGGATTTGTTCTCTGATTTTACCTATTTTGTAGATTTCCATTTGATTCTTTTTTGGGTCGCTTTCTAGACCTTCTGCATTATCTTCATTTTTGTTTTTCTTTCCTTTTTTTCTATTTCTGAACTTCACTTCAGCTTTCCGGATCCCTTTCAGATTTTCAAGCTTAATTCCACACCCACTGTAAAGCGCTATATCTACAATTTTCCGGCTGATTTTATGATTCAAATCCTTTACTATATTCTTCTCTCTTCTTTCTACAACTCTTAGCCTTCTAAAATTATTTTTATTATAAAGTCGTTTTTTGATATTTTCATATTTTTTATATATGTGGTACCGCCCTTTTCCCAGTTTCCAGACTTTACCTGTTTCCGGGTCTGCTACAACTGCAATATGCCCTTTAGTATTCCTATCAACTCCTATATATTGTTCAGAACTGTCTGGGGCCTGGTCAGGAAAAACAACCGTCACGTATGCATATACACTGTCAATTTCAATCTGGGCAATTTTCTTGAAATTTCCAGGAAAAGAATAACTCAGCAGGAGTTTCAGACAGGGAATTGTGAGAGTTTGCTTATCCCTATCAATGATGATTGCTCTTCTCGGTACAATTAATTTAACATTTTTTGCAGATCTTAGTTCGTTATTTCTCGAGTATTTTCTAAGAATCTGGCCCGAAAGTGTTGATTTTAAACCTATGTGTTTGACATCCTCAGGAGTTAAATCTTTAGAGCTTAACCCTGCTTCGGAGGAAGATACAAACCCGGACTTCGGAGAAGAAGTCAAAATTTCTGATAATTGGGAAATCTGGTGATCATGAAGACAGGCGGAAAGAGGAGTTATGGGAGACAGGGAAGACTGAGTCGATTGAGGCGATAAAGGAAACAGGATAGGTCGAGTGGATCGAGAAAATTGAGAAAAATGAGAGGATAATGTGGGTGAAATAGTAGAATCTGCTTCAGGACGGAAATTAGAATTATGACTGGAAGAGAAAAGGTCAGAAAAAGGAGAAGAAGAGGAAAAAGAAGAAAAAAACTCGCAAAGGGTTTTTTGCCCGGGCGGCGGGTTAAGGCCTCTATTCCGTATTCGATCTTTAATACAGAATTCAGCAACTTTCTGCGCCTTTCGGAGTTCCTCTGAAAAGTCCCTACTATGCTTGATTTTATAGGTAAGTAGCATTTGGTTACTGCTCCCCACTCAATCTTGTTTATATTTTTTAAATTTACTTGTAGTATTTTTTGTAAACATAGGTATTCTTAAACAGGTATGTACTGTATTTAATTTCTATATACCTAATTTCTCACAAATGTATTTAAACATTTTGTTGCAAACTGGAAACCAGGTAAAAACAGACGATAGACGTTATCATGTTTATATCATAGACATAAAATCCCTTAACATAATTACCATCCCTTTTTTATCCAAGAAAAACATTTAGGTTCTAAGCCAATAACATAAATCGGTTTATTATATTTACTTATTATATTTAATTACTGGAAAAGTCTGCTATAGAGTCTTTTTTCTTTAATAATTCCCTACTGAGATCCTATAATTTTAAAATACCAGCCATCAAAAATATTCTGATCCATATGTCTGATAATATCCCTGCCCCTGATAGCATATCTACTACTGCCAATATCTCCGCTAATAATCTAAAAAATAATTCTCTCTTCATATGCAATCCGCCTGAAATTCTGGCTCCGGTAGGTGATCAGGAAGCCCTTCTAGGGGCAATCAAAGGCGGAGCTGATGCTGTTTATCTTGGAGTCGGAGAATTCAATGCCCGACAGGGCGCAAAGAATTTTACCCCTGAAGATCTGGAGGATGCTATTGATCTCGCTCATTCCCATGGGGTTTTAGTCTATCTTGCCCTGAATATCCCTCTTAAACAAAAAGAACTCCAGCATGCCCTTGAGATAGTGGACAGGGCATATGCAGATGGAATTGACGCAATTATCCTGCAGGACCTTGGGCTCTTGAGGCTTTTAAAAGAAACCTACCCTGAGCTTGAACTGCATGCAAGTACCCAGATGACTATTCATAACGGACAAGGAGTTAATTTTGTAGCAGAGCTTGGAGCAACAAGGGTAATAGTTTCAAGGGAACTTACTGCAGACGAAGTAAAGGAAATTGTGGATAATTCTAAAGTTGGAATTGAGGTTTTCGTACACGGGGCCCTTTGTTATTCCTATTCGGGAAAATGCCTCTTCAGCAGTTTCCTTCATGATAGGAGTGCGAATAGAGGAGCCTGTGCTCAACCCTGCAGGCGAAGATACAATTTTTTAGTAGACGGCAGGGAAATTGATGAAAGGCATATCGGAGGCAGTTATCCTATAAGCTGCGCTGAACTATCCACACTTACAGGGCTTGAAGAAATCGTAAAGACAGGTGTTGTAAGCCTTAAAATTGAAGGCAGGATGAAAAAACCCGAATACGTTACAGCAAGTGCTGCTGCTTATAAAGCAGCAGTTGAATCTATTTGCAATTCCGGGGAAAATATAACTAAAGAAGAATTAAGAGAAAAACTTGAATCTAAAGAATCCGGACTCACAAAACTCTTTTACCGAGGTTTTACAAGAGGTTTCATACTCGAAGAAAAAGGGGTGTCCCATCCTAAATACAGCTCAAATTACGGAGCTTTTCTTGGAAAAGTCCTTGATCTTTCCCGTTCCAGAGGAAATACAAAACTTACGGTTCGACTGGAGGAAGATATCCAGGTAAAAGACGGTATAAGCATTTTTACAAGGGAAAGAATGCTTGGCTCTGCAGTTTCCGGCATAATTACGATTGCAGGCGAACATATAAAAACTGCAAAAAAGGGAGAAAAGGTAGGGCTTGAAATAAGCTCAAAAACAGGCCGAGCAGTTCAAAGAGGAGATGAAATTTACCTGACAACAGATACCCAGCTTCTGGATTCCCTTCAAAAAACCAGACTTAAAGCCATTCCTGTAAGCTTCAAAGTTAAAGCAAAAGAAGGCCAGCGCTTTAAAATTGAGATAAAAACAAATTCGTTGTATAATATTCAAAAATATACACAAAAATCTCATGAATCCCAGAAGGGACAGATAGCTATAGGTATTGAATTTGAAGATGACTACATTGTTCAAAAGGCTGAGAAAGCCCCAACGACTTTTGAACAAATTAAAAAAGCAATGGAAAGCCTGGGGGAAACCTCTTTTGAAGCTGTCGATGTCTTTATCGAAGCCGATGAAAGCATCTTCATCCCTGTAGGGGTTCTGAAAGGTGCAAGACGTAAGGCAGTAGAACTTTTTCTGGAGAAAATCCTGATACAGTCCAAAAGGGAGCAGAAAAACCCAATCTTAGAGAATTTTAACCATTTATATCTTGTAGACAAGAATCTTGCTGAAATTGAGCTCATGGAAAAGACTGAAAAGCCTGAAAATAAAGTCAAAAACATAGCTTCAAAGAAAAATCTCACTTCAAAAAAACTCCTGCTTAGCGTTGAAATAGAAGGAATCTCTTCTCTTTTTGAAGCTGCCAGTGCAGGCGCAGATATTATATATGTCCCTCTTTCAAGCTTTAGTGAACTGATTTCTCCTGAAAATTCAGAAAAAATCGAAGTATTGAAAGCGAAAGAAGTGGAGCTTATTTTCAAAGTCCCTCTGATAAATCATAATTCTGAACTCAAAGAATTAATGCCTGTCCTGGAAAAAGTGAGAGATGTAGGTTTCACAATAGCATGTTCGGACCTGGGGGTTGCCCAAATGGCAAAGGAGCTTTCCTTACCTTTTACAGCTCAAAAAGAGTTCAATGTCTTTAATGCTCTTACAGCGGCCACTTTTTATCAGTCAGGTGCTTATAGAGTGACGCTTTCAAGCGAATTGAACCTGAGTGAAATTAAAACCATTTCTGAAACTCTCGAAGCCTCAGGAGTACCTGGTGAAATTGAAATTTTTGTTTATGGCAGGGAATTAATGCTTATTACGGAAAATGATCTTTTAAAGCCCCTGGTTGACAGAAGGATAGTAAAAAAAGGCAGTGAAGTTCTTCTTGTTGACCGGAGCGGCTCTGAATTTCCTGTAAAACGGCTTGGCACTCGAACCCTTATTTATAACTCGAAAGTCCTTGATATGTTAAAATACGTTAAAAATTTAAGCGGGTATGGAATAGACGTAATTCGGCTTGATCTTTCCTTAAACAAGGATTCCGAGATAAAAGAAATCGTGACGAGATATAAAGAAGCCTTAAGTGGTAAAGAAGGAAAATTAAGTACAAAAGGTATTGAATACACAACTGGACATTACTTTAAAGGGGTCTGAAATCTCTTCAAAGGCTTTAAATGTGCTTTAAACTTCATTGTTTCTGTATACGGAAAATTCTGTATACGGAAAAATTACGGCTGTAAACTTTGCCAGCCAAATTTTACATTAAATCTTATCTCGCGATATCCACAGTGCCTGCATCTGAAATATCTTATTGTTTTCCTGGCAATGTAATTTAATACATCGGTTTTTCTGTATTCTTCCATTGCGTCTTTTTTTCCGCATTCTTCACAGGTATCTGCTTTATCATAATCCTGCTTTTCTTCATGGTGATGTTTTACAGGTTGAGATTCAACTCTGATATCCTCGAACCCGCAATTTTTGCAGCGCCAGTATGTAGTCAAGGTTTTTAAATAGGTGTCAGCTTTGCTCTCTTCTTTCATAAGAGGCGCTTTAAATTCCTCAAAAACAAAGTATTTCCCGCATTTTTCGCAGTGAGAATCCTTATAATAATTCAGCATAGCCCTGTAGTACCCAAACTTATATAGAAAAGCAATTTCCAGGATAAGTGTAAAATATCTTCCAAAAGATAGAAATTGCTCTGATTGTTTGGAAAAAGCGATCTGGAAAGCGGCCAGTAATAAGAAGGTTAAAATTGAAATAAGAAGAAGTTTTGAGAATAAACTGGCTTTTTTATGAACTTTTTCCGGTCCAAGTTTGTTGAATAAATTTGTGGCTTCTTCCTTACTCTCAGGCCCATAACTCGGGTTCAGCCTTTGAGTCATTTTCACAGCTCCGTTTTCAGGGTCTATTTTATAGCAGACCCCATCATGCAGAACCTGATATGAACCTGATGGAAATTTAATTCGCTTATCTTTTCCCAATGAATCCTCGGCCCAACTCTGATTAAGGTAGCTGTTATTCATAATCCCTCTTAATATATCTCAGGCTATAATAAATGCTTTTTTGTCATAAATATTTGTTCTGATTATAAAACTTATTTTTAAAAGTACATAATTACCTGTTTAATTCTACCTGAAATTTCAAGGTTTTAAACAAGGTTTTTAAAGGCTTGGAAAAATAGTTTAAAAAAGTTTAAAAGATTTTAAAAAAATTTAAATGAGTTTAAATTGGTTTAAAAGACAGTTTTAATAAATACTTTCAATAAACACCTTTTTAACAACTGATATGGAAACAATAATTTATATGGAAAATCATATATTTCCGTTCTTGAATATTACTTATATATAACAAAACCTGGGGGTAAATTATGAGCAATGAGTGTCCTAATTGCGGCGGCACTGGAAAAGAGAAATGCTGGAACTGTGAAGGTACAGGTGGAACTTGGAAAGAGGTCGGAGATAAAATAGATTGGGAAAAATGTCCATTATGCTGGGGGGATGGAGTCAATAGTTGCATTAATTGTGACGGGACAGGCAAATCCGAGCAGTCTAAAATTGCTGCCATAAAATAAATCTAAAAAACATTATTTTTATTTTCTTTAACTATTATTTAGTTCTCATTTAGTTCTCATTTAGTTATCATTTAACTATTTTTTAACCTTGCAGGTACAATGAGATCTGGTTACTGAAAATAAACACTTAACTTGTTCTTATCTATATTAAAAAACTCATTTATCAGCTTAGAATCAGTTTTGTAACTCAATATTTTTGTGAGCTATACTTTAATTTTGCTATGATTAAATCCATTAAAGATTTTCTAATAAATCTGTAAATCAATTAATATCTCAAATTATATGCAACACAATTATAGATGAAACATTATAATGAAGACAATTAGCTATGAAAGATTTAATAATTGATAAAGCGTTTAACAATAAAAACAAGCTTGAAATTGGTTTTTTGAAAGGATTTTGGAGGCATGCACGATTATTCAGGAAACTAAAGAGCAAATTGAAGACTTGATTTCCGAATCTGAAAACCTAATGGAGGCTTTACGCAAGTTTTTTTATTCGGTTCCTATTCAGTGTGATCCCTTTCTCGCAATTGGGCCCTTTACTGTGTCCGACCTGCCTAAAATGTGGGATTATGACTTTGATATGGTCAATGCCAATCCTTATACAGGAGAACCGGACCCTCTGCATTACAGATGGTTTAAGTTAACCAAAGAACAGTTTCTTGAGCAGGAAGAGCTTTTTAGAAAATACATAACCTGGACTTCGGCTGCAAGGAGTTTTATTGAAGAACTCTTGCCTGCTGAACTTGCCCTTTTTGACGAAAAATCCGAGATTGTAAGGAAATGGATTGAAATGAGTGAACGCCTGCCTTCAGATGATAATGCGGAAATGTTTTTACGTTTCAGGAGGCACTTTGTAAGTCAGCAGAATATTGTTTCGTCCCTTCTGGGACAAATTAATAAATAACAGTTTTAACTTTGCATTAAAATGAAGTTTTCAGACATCCGTTATAAAAAGGAATTTTAATTTAACTAGTTTTTAGAGGTTTTTTAGATCTTTTTGAGGACTTTTTCAGGACTTTTCATCCCTTTTTTAAAAGTTTTTATATTTTAATTATCCTTGACCTTTCTTGACAGCAGATAGGAGGTAAGCTCTTCTACTACCCGACTCTAATAAAGATTCGAAAGCTGCATCTTTTATATAAATAATCTTGAAAAAGGGCTTAAAAGTCTCCTCTATTTCAGCTTTTGAGATTCTTCTTGGTCCGCATCCTTCAGGTTCTTTATCAGAAAAACAGAGCATGAAATATTTCCCTTCCGTCTTAAGCACTCTATAAACCTGCCGTGCAAAAATTGGCCTCTCTTCATCAGTCATTACATGAAATAGTCCCGAATCAATAACAACATCAAATTCCCTTTCTTTAAAAAACTGATCAAGCTGCAGTATATTTCCAACCAAAAAATTTACCTTAATATTCTGTTTTATGACCTTCGCCTTTGCATCGGAAATCGCAGTTTCAGCGATATCTATGCCCGTGACATCAAAGCCGTTGGCGGCTAACATTATGGAATTTTCGCCCCTGCCACAACCAATACCCAGAACCCGAGAAGGCTTAAGCTCTCCGTTTTCTACAAGGCTCTCAAAAACCGGCTGTGCATGTCCTACGTCCCAGGGAGGTGTGCCCTTATATATCTCATCCCAGTACAAGCTAATCCCCTATGCCTTAATATGCATTTTAATCTAATATCTTGAAATAAATATAGAAAAATAAGTAAAATAACCCTTAATTTAATAATTTTTCCTGAAATGAAAATAGAAAAATTGCAATGGAAAATGTATATTACATTTTAAAAGATGATTCTTTATTTTAAAATATTTCATAAGCTTTATAGTATTCCGGCAACCGAGTTTTTAAGTACGCATCATAGTTACAGAAATACTAATTATAATATGAAAATTAAATAGCTTATAATCATCTAAACGATGAAGAACAAAAACCCAAAATACAAAATTCAGAATAGTAAGTTATATTCTCTATATGTTAGAGGATCAAAAAGTACCACCTTTTCCGTGTTAATTACGGTTTAAAAAAGGAAGTTCAAGCAATAAAGGGGAGAAAATATGGAAAATACTGAAAGATATGTGGATGGATTTTTAATTCCTATTGCCCGAGATAAGGTTAACGAATATAGAGAAATGGCTCAAAACGCAGGCGAGATATGGAAAGAATACGGCGCCCTAGAGTATTATGAATGTATTGGGGATGATCTGGATAATGGAGATATGCTGTCATTCAGGACAGTAGCTGACGCATCTGAAGACGAAACCGTAATTTTTTCCTGGATTGTTTTTGAGTCAAAAGAACAAAGAGATAGGATCGATGCAGAGGTTATGAACGATCCAAGGATAAAAGAAATGATGGAATCAGACATCGAACCTCCATTTGATTACAGGCGTATGGCTTATGGAGGCTTTAAGACTTTAGTCAGATTTTAAGCTATATTTTCCTGCAACCAGGCGCAAAGAGTAAGATAGCCCTTTTATTAATTTGAGGGAAATCGAATAATTTACGGGCTTTTGAAAGCTTTTCTAAGCTCATCATTTCATCTAATAATCCGCAATTCTAATTTTATAGATAATTTTATATATTTTAAATGCCGAGTATATATGTATTAAAAATAAAGAGATGTATAATCTGTCGTTAAAAACCATTTTTGTTTTTAACCAATCTTATACAATCTTATTTTTAAGCACTAATAATCAAACCAAGGTGAAATAAAGATGGCCTATAATGACAGAGGAAATCCCTTCAGGGGACGAGACTCTAACAGGGGAAGCAGAGATAACAGTCGTGGCGGATACCAAGGCGGAAACAGCGGCCCAAGGGAAATGCACAAAACAAAATGTTCTGATTGCGGTGTTGAAACTGAGGTACCTTTCAAACCGGATCCTGACAGACCAGTTTATTGCAGAGAGTGTCTCCCCAAGCACAGGAAGCCCAGAGAAGACAGATATTAATTCCATTTTCTAATTTCTTTTTATTAATTATTTTTTTTAATTAATTTTTTAATTTTTTTAATTTTTTTAATATTTATTTTTCAATTATTTTTTAAAAAAATCTTTAATTAGTTTTTAATTAATTTTGATCATTTTTAATTAATTCTAATTAATTCTAATTAACCTTTTATTAATCTTTAATTAATTTTTAACCAATATTTAATCAATATCTAATGAATTTTTAACCACTATATATCAAAATTTATATGAAAATTTGTTTATTTATTTATTTATTTATTTTTACAGTTTAGAATAAATATTGCCCAGCATTAGAATTTCAGGTAATTTATTTTATAGACATTATTTTAAGTGTGAAAAATAAAGTATTTTCTTATTTAATAGGGTGTATTCTATTTTATAGAAAGCTTTATATATTTTAGCTGCCTTGTACGGCTGTTGATAAATAAAGAGACGTATAATAATCTGTTATTAAAAACCAATTTAGTTTTTAATTAGAGAGCTATACAAATCTTATTTTAAACAATTATCCAAAAACTAAAACCAAAGGTGAAACAAATATGGCTTTTAATGACAGAAACTTCAGAGGAAATTCTAATTTCGGCGCTCCCAGAGAAATGCACAAAGCAACCTGTTCTGACTGCAATGTTGAAACAGAAGTGCCTTTTAAACCCGACCCAGAAAGACCGGTTTACTGCAGAGAGTGTCTTCCTAACCACAGGACACCCAGAGAGTCCCGCAGATATTAAGCTCTTTTTTTAAGCTTATCTTTTAATTAATTTTAGAAATTTTATTAAAAATTAATTTTTTCCCTTTTTTAAGTTTTGCTAACTTTTTAGCTTTGCTCAAAAAAGTTTAATCTGAGTATTTTTTTACTTAATCTTTAATTTATCTTTTATTTCATTTCATTTTATTTTTTGATTTCTTTATTCTATTTTATTCTCCCCTTTTTGTCATATATCATTTTTCTTTTATGAAATATTATAGTTGTGACTTTATAATAGTTATTTATATCATACAAGCGTTTTTTTGCCTAAGTATGTATTACTCCACGTTTTTCAACAACTGACATTCTATAACAGAATATTATAACGACTATAGATAGTGGTCAGTATTATTAATTTATGGAGTATTCATACAACTTGATATTTAATAAAGAGATGAGCAAGAACTGGATATTATGCTCATCCTTTGATTTTGACAGGCAAGCTTATTTTTTATTAAATTGCCATTTTTTGGGGGAATAAACTTATGAAAGTTGGATTGATATTACTGATAATTCTCTCGGCAGTACTGATGTTCGGAACTACAGTATGTGCCAGTGAAGATCCTGCATATTGCGCTACAGCGGTCATGAAAGACGCGAAGGGCAATATTGTGGGAAGAGCTACTTTTACTGAGGATGCCAGCGGCCTGGTTCACATCAAGGTCAATGTGAAATGCCTGACACCTGGCCTGCACGGGATTCACATCCATAATGCCGGAAACTGTACAGGCCCGGATTTTACTTCTGCAGGCGGGCATTACAACCCTCTGGAAAAAGAACATGGTCTTAAAAACCCTGAAGGTCCACATGCCGGGGATTTGCCAAACCTTAAAGTGGGTAGAAATGGGAGAGGATGTATGAATGTGACTACTGACCGCGTGACTCTGTCACCCGGGCCGACAACCTTGTTTACAGCCAACGGCACAGCACTTGTTATCCATGCTGACCCTGACGACCAGATGACAGACCCTACAGGCAACAGCGGTAAGCGAGTTGTTTGCGGAGTTATAGAAAAGAAATAATTTTTCTTTTCTTTTTCCTTTCTATTCGATAGAATATCATAGAGTATAGAACTAACAAATCAGAAAAATGAGAAAAAAATAATACAGCATTAAGAAACGTTCCAACCTTTTTGAGCTTTCAAAAAAAGCTTAAAAAAGAAAAACATAAAATTCTTCCAGGTTAAAATTAGATAAAATTATGTATTTCTCATAGTTTTATTTCTCATAGTTTTGAGTAAATCTGAAAAGTAAATTCAGGCTTACCCTATTATTTTCCCATTTTTTATGCCAGCTTACCAGTCCTCGGATTAATTATTTGACCATACGGTATCTTCTGCTCAGAATAAGGTAGAAAATGAGGATATAAGGCAGTGTACTCCACATGGGGCTAAAGAAAGAGATAAGCACAGCCAGAAAGCAAATAGCGAGCTGAAAATTTCTCCTTTGTTTAATTCTTGCTATTTCTAGAGAGTTTAATGCCTGGGTAAGCATCTCAGGTCTAGCTCTTACATATGACCATTGATAGCCCAAGATCAAGCTTAATATAATAATATGGATTTCCATTGGCAGGACACCCATTTGGTATTCGCCGTAATCTCCTGCCAGATTTGTGGTAAAAGGTGTAAGCGCAACAAACATTAAAAATAAAATATTTATCCAGAGAAAACCGGTATCAACATATTTGATGAAATAGAAAACTCTTTGATGTCCATACCAGAAGAGTCCTAATACTAAAAATACAGTAACGTAATTGATGAATTGGGGTACACTATCTATAAGGTACTGCAAAATTGCCTGATTTGCAGAAGCTTCAGGTATACCGTTAGGCAAGTCTATGCTGAGTACAAGTAAAGTCATGGCAAAGGCGAAAACGCCGTCTGAGAGTGCTTCGATACGTTTAGAATCTAATACATGCTCAGCAGACCGGGTACTCATAATCTAAAACCAAACTTTATTTATTTCTCTTCTTCATTCGGGAGATATTTATTAATATATGCGTTCGTCCATAATTAATTTAACATTTTCAAATTTAACTCAACTTAGCATGTATTTAATCTAGTTTTTAAAAAATTGTTTAGCTTTTTAAATATTTTAATATTTTTATTTTAGTATTTTTATTATAGAATATTTATTATAATATTTTATTTCAATACTTTTATTTAGTACTTTTATCTCACTAATGATTATACTTCCTTAAAATCCCTTAAATCTAAATCCTTGAGGCTATGAGTTTTGCTTTAAATTATGTAAAAGCGCCATAAATAGGACGAAATCTCCTTAGGTTGCTTTACATTATTAGTTTGTTCTTTTTTTACATATGTGTTTATTCTTAGTAGGACTTACGCACTTGAGGTTCAAAATCAGGCTCAATAGACATCACTATTAAATCCATGATTTAGACTGTTTCCGGTTTAATGCCATTTATTTTTCAGTTCAACCGCGTAAGTCCTACTTAGATATAATTATATTTAATAATTAATTGAATATTTTTGGAAGGGCTTTATTTTTGAAAAATAGCACTATTTGCTTCTGATTTTATTTGAAAATTTTATTAGAATCTAGCCAAAAAATAAAATGTTGAAATTGTAACTTTAGACTTTTGTCCTTCCATAAAATCGGTTATGTTATAAAAGTCTGTAAAAACTTATTTCCCCCAAATCATATGCCCGAACATTCCACACTGATTTAAAAGTTGATGAATGGAATTTTGTATTCCAGACCCCAAGTTCATCAACAGATTTTGAATCATAATTTTGTAGCTATTATTGAAATCAGATTAAAGTAGTTTCCACCTTCAGCTTCCATCATTCCAATATCTCTACGAGCATAGTCATTATCGCATACAAGCCAGTCCTTCCATGCATCTTCAAAACACTGCATTTCTTTACATTCCTGGATTTTTACTGAGTCAGATGTTTTCCATAAATTATACCACCAATCGGATGAGTGTAGGGTTAAAGTCATGTCTTCAAACCAGTACGGCTGTAATTCTGCCGGAACCCCATTTGTAAATTCCTTTTTCAAGCCTGGAACTGCAACTGCTATTTGTCCTTCTTTCTTTACAAGGGGAACAAGATGGGCTGTCAAATAATTTTCTTCAATCCCAAAATAATGGTAGGCATCTACACTTATGGCAAGGTCAAAAAACTCATTTGCAAAAGGTAGTGTATGTGCTTCTGCATGGATTGGGATTATTTTATCTTCCAGGCCCATTGATTTTATTCTCTCATAGTTTTCGGTTGCACTAATCCAGAGATCGGTTGCAAACACGGTAACATCATACTCTTTTGCCAGGAATATTGAGGTCAGCCCTCTTCCACAGCCAAGGTCAAGTATTTTCATTCCTTTCTCAAGCTTCAAAGATTCAGATAATTCTTCAAGAATCTTTATTGCGTTTGGGCCCATCAAGTTCTCTTTAACAAAATCAAAATCATATTTGTTACTTTTTGTAAACATCATCTTGACCACTTTTAGTTGAGCTATCCCGTATTATTTTCACGGAGTTAATTCTTCTTATTCATTTTAGATTCTTATTGTTTTTAGATTCAATATACTTCTTTTACATATTCAAGGTAATCTTTTCGTATGTCCTTTTGTTATTGGAACGAATAAATGAATGAATGAATGAATGAATTCAGCCAGTATAGCCTCTAACTTAACAACTTCACTTTCATATGTCTGAACAGTAGTCTTAATATCGTTCAGAAAGATAACCTTTTTACTCTACAATAAACTGAAAAGTAGTGAAAAAATGAATGAAAAATTACTTGCAAAAATTGGATTGAACAAGTATGAGAGCTCAGTTTACCTAACACTTCTAAAACAAGGTTCTATGGAAGCAAGCAAATTATCCCATGGATCAAAAGTCCCTATAGGAAAAATCTATGAGGTTCTAAAGGCTCTTAAAAACTATGAGCTTGTAGAAATCCAACCTTCACGGCCACAGAGATATCGGGCTGTTGATCCTGAAATCGCATTTAAACTCATGTACAAAAGAAAAGAGGAAAAAACCCTAAATGAGCTCAAATTGCTAAAAGAAACATTTGATGAAATCGAAAGGGAACTTTGCAGCGACAATTCCCCACAAAATGTTGAAACTGTCTTCTGGCCTGAAAGGTTTCTCAATAATGAACTGGATGAAATGGTGGCTTCATATTTTGAGAAAATCGAGCATGAAATATGTGTTGTAATTCATTTTAAGTACAGGCCTGGAAGATCGGAGTTGTATGATGCCTCAGCGTGCATCTTCAGCAGGGCTTTTTTGAGTTTAGTACAGCGTGGTATAAAAGTTAAAATTATAGATCCGGGATCTCAATTACTGCCCTCATTAAAAGAGCTTATTGATTCAATAGAAGATCTGTCATTTAAAAGCAATATTAAGGATCTGATGGAAGTAAGAATTTTAGAAACCGAATACAATTTTACAATCATTGATTCTAAGATAACCCTGCTCGATATTGAAGACCAGTTCAATATGAGTAGAAACCTTGGTATGACAAGAATATATGATGAATTTTATGCAAAGCGATTCAAGGAAAAATTTGATGAGCTTTGGATAAAAGGTGAATTGTTTCTCTAATATTTCTCTAACTTAAGTTGCAAAGATATCTGTAAATTTCGATTATTACAATGATGATTTTAGCGATAAATATCGTCATTACAATGACAATTATATAAATGGAGTTATGTTTGAAGCTTATAATATTAGATATTGTACAAGAAAATAAATTTCTTATTTTGTCCTCCAATTCAAATTAAAATACATTTTTTCCTGTTGGCAGTTTGCTTAAATCTACCCCGAACACGTTTGTTAAGAATGAGAAGT
>JBNAKO010000123.1:0-27242 GCA_049706495.1 Methanosarcina sp.
CCAGCAAAGAACGTTTGAATATTCGCAGTCCACTGTTGCAGATTCCCAGGGCAACTATGCATTTACTGTTCCTTATTCGACAGAAGGACCTCTTTCAGGCCAGACCCAGTTCGATGTGGCCCCAACAGGCCCATACACAATAACTTATGGGACAACAACAAAAGAAATTAGAGTAAATGAAGATGCAGTATTGAAAGCACAGGAAATTAAAGCCTGAAAGCATACTCTCAACATTTTAGAAGGTGTAATTTTGCACCTTCTCTTTTATCTTTATCCTTAATGTTTTTACTGTGCTGAAATTTTATAATTTTATTTATTGTTTTAATGCCTTTAATTTTAATTTTAAATAAAGACTTAAATTTCTATGCCCGCTAGCTAAATATATCATTAAAAAAACTACTCTGCAGGTGAATGTGATGGAGAACCCCATTGTAGGTCGAGTCTGGAAGTTTGGAAACGATATCGATACAGACGTTATTATTCCTGGAAAATACCTGAGGACTAAGGATATGCAGGTCTTTGCAGCTCATGCAATGGAAGGTATAGATCCTGAATTCGCAAATAAAGTTAAGCCAGGAGATATTATTGTTGCCGGTACCAATTTTGGCTGTGGCTCATCAAGAGAACAGGCTCCCCTTGCTCTAAAACATGCAGGAGTAGCCTGTATTATAGCAAAATCTTTTGCGAGAATCTTTTTTAGAAATGCGATAAATATAGGCCTGCCGTTAATCGAAGCAGACGTAGACTGTGAAGAAGGAGATCAGGTTGAAGTTGATTTGCTTAAAGGTGAAATCAAAGTTGCTGGAAAAGGTACATTTAAAGGAAATAAACTACCTGATTTCTTGCTTGAGATGCTTACGGACGGAGGGCTTGTTGCTCATAGAAAAAAGATTCAGAGTGGACAGAGACAGAATAATTAACCCCGAACAATCAACTCAAATTAATTAACCTGAATATAGATTGAGAATAAGAATAAAACCTTAGCTTAATCTCTGTTTTTTCCAGAAATTTCTTGATAATTACCTTTAATATTGCTTCGAATATTATATAATCAAATTTTTAACCCTAAATATTTTGTTTAAGTAAATCAACTAAAGAGTATGCCAGAGGTATGTTTTAAAATAGTAATTAATTAAGATAATAATTAATTAAAAGAATAATTAATTCAATAATAGTTAACTCAGTAATAATTAACCCAGAACATATTTTTTAAATTACTTTTCAAAAATGATCTTTATGATTTTTCCTGAAGAATATAAGAATGTGGGAGTTGCAAAAGGTCTCCGTCAAAATGATCCGATTTATTTCTTAACGGATTATCTGATTGTGGAAAGTGAAAATCCTGAGAATAAAAGCTTTGAATACTCTATTTATTTTGTGGAAAAAAATGGAGAAGGTTTGCTTAGAAAGGTAGAAAGGCTTAACCTGATCGCTTCCGGAGAAGAAGTGATCAAATATGATAGAGAATTAAATATCAAAGATAGGACTCTTCTTATTGAAATTGCATCAAAGATCTGTACAGGTAAAGTGAATACCGTAATTTTTACAGGGCTGGACAAACATGTTACCATTGTCCATGAACCTGACCTTTCAAGCATCCTCGAAATAGAAATCCTTGATGTTGCTCCTCCTTACCCTTCCTGGCTTTCTCTGGGAATAAAAAGGCTTGAAGCCAGTGGGATTTTTGGAGATCTGCAAATCAAGTTTTCTGAAAAGATAATTGATCTGAGGCAGTTTGAAGGAAACAGTACTGTCTTTCCATGCAGTTCTTCAGGGCTGAAAGGAAAATGTCTGGATTCCGATATCCTGATTGAAAATGGACATTTGCTTGTCGGATGCGAAATTTCAAAAACTCTTTTTGAGATGCGTTTTCCTGAGCTTGAGTACTCTTTTATAAACATCTGCCCTTTTAAATCCGAGATAGTTGTGCCTTCGAAGCCTTTTATTACTCGTTGTTGCAGGTCTGAAAAATCCGGCCTTGTGACTCTTGCCGGCTTTCAAGGAGCTGTTGTACATTGGGGGGCTTCTGAGTATCAAATCGTTGAGGCCATCAGGAATCTGGTTCAAAACCTTAGAAAGACTCAGATGAATTTTAATTGATTATTAATTGATTATTAATTGATTACTGGCATGGAATTTTCAGTTTTCCGGACAGGAAAGATCTAATATAATCTAATATAATCTTATTTACTCTTAAAAGCGCTAATATCTTTACCCATCCTTTATTCTGTATTTTATTTCACATCCTGCCACTGCTCTATACAATTTGATTCGACCAAAATTAACTCCTAAGATTTATCTTTTTTAAATAGTTATGTTTTATAATTAATTTGAGACCCTTTATAGAGACACTTTAATCCTTATTGTAAATTGGTTTAGATTTTTTACTCTATTCAAAGAATTCCTATTCCAAAACTTTTTCAATGAATTTAGTATCTTGATGAGCTTTATATTTTAAAATAGCGCCAAGAATATTTCATAAGATGTAGGGGGACTTAGAGTAAATTTCATTTTCATGTATTCGATTTATTTTATTATCATATAAATTAGAATAAACTATCTTATAATAAAATTTGTATGATATTGGAAATAGATAATAAAGAAGAAATAAACATTTACTAGAAGGAAAACAAAGAATAAATATATAAGAAAAAAAGAAAATAATTGATTGGAAAAAGCCATTACAAAATAAAATAAAAAAATAAAGGACAAAAAAAACAAAAGAATCAAAAAATAACTTCCTAATATTCTAAAAATAAACAAACACTACTTTTTGTAAGAATAACTAATTCTCTAGTATATATCTAATTTTATGTGTATAGTAAGATACACTCACAGGTGAGTAAAAGTTAGGCTTTCGGGGTTAAAAACGAACTAACTGACTCCTAGATCCAAATAAATATTTTGCCACAGTTATATGGGCCTATTAGGACGTGAAAGAAAAGATAGGTGAAAAAATTTTGTGGCAAAATTCTCATCAAAAATTGGATTTTGGAGATATCTCTCGAAAATCGATAATAAAAAACGGTGTATAAAAATATTAAGATTGCGGAGGGATAATATGAGCTTTGGATTCGACTTCAGCAGCATATTTGCAGTCATTACTGCTCTTAAGCTTAAATTCCAGTTCAATATTTAAGCAAATTTATGTGAGTTAAAATTACTCAACAGTGAACAGACAAAATATATGACAATCAACCTAAACAAAGGAGAGATAGTATGTTCTTAAAACTTGAATACCTTAACCTCAAAAAGACTTTCGAAATGGTAAAGTTCAAAATCATCCAGAAATACTAAGCGGTTTACTCTTGCCGAAATGACTAATAATCGTAGAGAAACAGAAACAAATCTAATGTGCAAAATGAGGGGAAATTATGTTCTTCAAACTTGAATACCTTAACCTTAAAAAGACTTTCGAAATGGTAAAGTTCAAAATCGTCCAGAAATACTAAGCTAATATTAACTGGATAACGACTGAAAAGTAAAGAGAAACATACACATCAGACACTGTGGAGGAATATTATGTTCTTTAAACTTGAATACCTTGCAATTAAGAAATCTTTCGAAATGGTAAAGTTCAAACTCGTTCAGTGCTACTAAGTCATTTCTCTTCAATGAAAGATGAGACAGAGGCATAGTAAAACAATAAAATACGCTGTAGAGTATAAGTGGAGGAATATTATGTTCTTTAAACTTGAATACCTTGCAATTAAGAAATCTTTCGAAATGGTAAAGTTTAAACTCGTTCAGTGCTATTAAGCTGGAATTAATAATAAGTTTGAATAAAGCGTGAATGAGCTTTTCGGCACCGGTAGAAAGAATACAAATTTATGCTAAAGTAGATAATTTGTATAATGATATCTACTGATTAAATAATCTAAAAGTTGGATGCAAAGTTGCCTGCATTCAGGCAACTTTAAATTCCCTATTCTGAGATATGCGTAAAAAATCTATTTTCAAAGTATTTTAAAAATTCTTTTATAAGCTTTTTCAGGGCTAGTTCTAACCAAGCAGTGACTTAAAACTTTTCATAGCTTCAATATTTTTATCACGATATGTTTCTTATCGTAAGTTTGTGTCTAAATATCTTCCAATACATAATTTTAAATTCTGAAATATGTATTTACGTGACTGAAGTTTGTAATTAGAAGTTCCTGAAGGAAAGTACTATCAGGTTTCATTCTTATATGGTGCACTATTGTCAGGACTTTATTCTCAAGAAAAATCATCTTTAAAACGAAATGGAGTAACTATTTAATGCCTTTTTTCACAAGTTTCCTTTTAGCGCTTGGGCTTGCAATGGATGCTTTTGCAGTTTCAATGTCAAGCGGAACTACAATTCGACCGTTCAGACTCAATGATGCTCTTAAGCTTGCTATTTTCTTTGGCACTTTTCAGGCTTTTATGCCGGTTTTGGGCTGGCTTGGAGGAAATACAGTAAGCAGCTTTGTTTCCGAATATGCTCCCTGGATTGCTTTTTTACTGCTGGCTCTTATAGGCAGTAAAATGATTTACGAGGCTTTTTACGGAAATGAGGAAGCTAAAGTAAATTCTCTAAATTATTCTATACTTTTTGTACTTGCTATTGCAACAAGTATTGATGCTCTTGCTGTGGGGATTAGTTTTGCCTTTCTTAAGACTCCTATCTTTGAGCCTGTTATTATTATAGGTCTTGTAACTTTCTTTATGTCTTTTTGCGGAGCAATTCTGGGTTACAGGATAGGCCATTTTTTTGAAAATGAAGTCGAGATTCTTGGGGGCTTTATCCTTATAGGGCTTGGGATTAAGATTCTTGCAGAACACATGCTCTGGATCTGAATAATTTAGGTTAAAAATTATTTTTTTCAATTCGGAATCTGAAATTGAAAAAGTTACGCCAGATTCATATAGTCCAAACAATAGATGCGGTTAACATGAAATTAGCTGTAATTGAAGGCGATGGAATTGGCAGGGAAGTAATTCCAGAAGCGGTTAAAATTCTTGATTTTTTTGGGCTTGAGCTTGAAAAAATTCCAGTCGAACTCGGATATGCCAGATGGGAGAGGACAGGCACTCCGATGTCAAAAGAAGACCTCGAAACTATAAAAGGCTGTGATGCCGTACTTTTTGGGGCGGTTAGTACAGTGCCTGATCCTAATTATAAAAGTGTACTTCTTACCATCAGAAAAGAGCTTGACCTTTACGCTAATATAAGGCCTGTAAAACCTCTTCCCGGAATCAGAGGCGTTACCGGCAGAAGTGATTTTGATTTTATTATTGTCAGGGAGAATACGGAAGGCCTGTATTCAGGTATTGAAGAAATAGGACCTGAACTTTCCTGGACAAAAAGAATAATTACACGGAAAGGTTCCAGGAGAATTGCAGAGTATGCCTGCAAACTTGCAAAAAAAAGAAAAAATAAATTAACCATAGTTCACAAATCCAATGTCCTGAAATCTGATAAGCTATTTCTTGATGTTTGCAGGGAAGTTGCAGGTATTCAGGGAGTTGAATTTGAGGATATGCTTGTTGATTCAATGGCTTACAGCCTGCTTATGCGCCCTGAAAAATATGATATTGTTGTTACAACAAATCTTTTCGGAGACATTCTGAGTGATATGTGTGCAGCTCTTGTTGGAAGCCTTGGACTTGTGCCCAGTGCAAATATCGGAGAAAAATATGCCTTTTTTGAACCGGTACACGGGAGTGCACCTGATATAGCAGGAAAAGGACTTTCAAACCCGATTGCTGCAATTCTTAGCGTAAAAATGCTGCTTGAATGGTTGGAGGACTCAAGAGCTCCAATTATAGACCAGGCAATAGCATATACACTTACAAATAAGATTGTTACTCCTGACCTGGGCGGTAAGGCAACTACTACAGAAGTAGGGAATACAATTGCAGAATATATTAAAAATAATTTATTGGAAAAACTTTAAATTTAATTGATATTTTGGGTTATAACTTAATTAATAATTTAAATAAAATCTTAATTAAAAATATATTGTAGATTAAAAATTATTAAATAAAAAAACTTAGAGGCAAACCCCAAAAGTAAACTCTGGAAGCAGGTTGTATCTCCTAAAACTTCCCTTTTTAAACTTTTTGCCTCTTCTCCTAAGTTAGGTACTTAATTTGCTATATCACTGATATTCATTTTTTTTCTTAAGAATTTCTTATTTTATTGTTATTTTAAATTATAATATTATTTTTCCGTTTTTTCACATTTCTTATTTACATGTCAATTTTATATTTTATTCATTACTTATTATCCTTACTTATCATCATTACTTATTATTCATTCTTGTTATTCATTATCTGTTACTAATTACTCATTATTTGTTATTTTTTACTTTTATATCTTAAAGGCCATTCCAAAACCTATTAAGGTCTGATTAATTTCAGAACTCTAAATTAATTCGACACTATCCGCATATCTGGCAATTTAGAATAAAGAATTCAAAGAATATTTTGAGTTTCGGGAACAGCTCTTTATTATTCTTAGTTTTCGAATTTTATTCCTCAGTTATACCTATAATATTTTTCTTTAACCCAGGTCCAGTCCCAGTTGACCTGCATCCGAACTGTTTCCCCATATTTTCTAAAAAGTTCAAATTGCTCATAATATTGAGCCCTTTCGATAAGCTCTTCAAAATACTCAATCGTACTGTACTCCCCCTATCCAGTATTTCTCTCGTAGACCTATAAATATTTTCCAGTGAGAAATGTCCACTTAATAATATTTAAAAAGTAATAAGTAGAATATAATCATGTGATTTATGAGGGATAAAATGAAGAAACAATTATTCAGGTTTTCTGTTAATTTTATATTTTTTTCGCTTATTTTTGTATCAGGTTGTATCGAAGCTCCTGATATGCTGTCCGAAGAAGCTAATTCCAGTGAAAATTCAAATTCCCACATTTCAGCCCTTGAGAATGATACTCTTTACCAGGTCTCTACAATAGATGCTTTGCTTAAAGGGGTTTATGACGGGGTTCTTTCTTTTGATGAAATTGAAACTCATGGCGATTTTGGCATAGGTACGTTCGATAAACTTGATGGAGAAATGTTAGCTCTGGATGGTATTTATTATCAGATTAGAAGTGATGGAATTGCATATCCTGTTTCAGAAGAATCAACTACTCCTTTTGCTACAGTCACTTATTTTGAAGCTGACAGAAACTTAAGCCTTGAAAAGCCGATGAACCTGACAGAATTTGAGATATATCTGGATCAGAAATTGCCCTCTGAGAATTTCTTCTATGCTGTAAAAGTCAAAGGAAATTTTTCATATTTAAAAGCCAGGAGTGTGCCACAACAGGAAAAACCCTATCCAAAGCTCGCAGATGCTGTTTCAAATCAGAGCATTTTCGAATTTGAAAACGTAAGCGGCATATTGGTAGGCTTCAGGACTCCGGAGTTTGCAAAAGGGGTCAATGTCCCAGGATATCATCTTCATTTCCTTACTGCAGATAAAAAAGCAGGCGGGCATGTCCTTGATTTTGAACTTGAAAACGGGAGTGTTTCTTTTGACACAACAAATATGTTTTTAATGGAACTGCCAATTGAAGGGGACTTCTCTAAAATAGAACTCGGAGAAGATTTACAGACTGAAATTGAAACAGTTGAAAAGTGATTTCCTTTTTTACTTCTTTTTTCTGAAATTACATTATTTTTTATTTTGATTTTTAAATCTTCAGGAGGACACTTTTCAACGTTCCAATTTTCGGAGATTTGCAGCTATTATTCTCATTTTATTCCCATTTCATTTTTAAATTAACACATGGGAGGCTGGTTATATACTCATTATTGAAACTTTTACTTTAAGATCCATCTGCTGTATATCCCCAAACTGTCCGGTGTAGTTTATGTTCCTGAAGCTTTCAAACTGCTCATAATACTGAGCGCGTTCAAGTAATCCTTTGAATATCTCTTCCATTGTATTCACCTCTACTCCCAAAAACTACTTCAGTATTTATTAAGTTCAACCTAGCGAGGTGAAAGTATTTCTTCTCCCGAACTTCAAGAACACGCTATCATTTGAGACGTATGTTTACTTTAAGGACGGTTGTTTGAAGACAGCTTTAGTTCCAAATTCATAAAGAGACTCAGATTCCAACTCAGAGTTTAAGAAAGAAAAATCAGGTAAGTTTAAATCGTATTCGGAATTTGTCCCGAAGAAGAGTTAAATAAATCGGTTAAATATTCTTTTTTTGCAACGGACGCAAGTTGTTTTCCAAGCTGTCTGCATTTTTCCAGCTCCTCTTCATCTGGCCGGAACCTTACCTGCAGTCCGGGCTCAATTATTTCGATTCCTGAATTTTTGAGTTCCTGTTCTATTATTTTTACTGCTCCTCCTCCCCAGCCATAAGACCCAAAAGCTATAGCTTTTTTGTTTTTCGGACGCAGACCTTTAAGATATGTCAGGAAATCCGCAACTGTGGGAAAAATTCCGGAATTCAGAGTTGGAGAGCCTATCGCAAAAGAGGCTGCATCAAGAATTTCTTTCATAATAATATTTCTATTGTTTTTTCTGAGATTAAGGAGCTTTACTTCAACGCCTGAGGCTTGAACCCCGTTTGCAATCTCTTTTGCCATGAGTTTTGTGCTGTCCCACATAGTGTCATATATAACAAGCACTTTTTGTTTTGCTTCGCCTTCAGCCCAGGCCCTGTAAGCCTCAAGAATCTTTTTGATGTCGCGCTTCCATATAATCCCATGAGAAGGTGCTATCTGCGAAGGCGCTATTCCAAGCTCATACAATAAATTAAGATAACGCAGAACTGCGCTCCCATAGGGCATCATTATATTTGCATAATATTCTGCTGCAGCAGAAATTGCATCTTCTATTTCAAAATCGTACCTTTGCAGGGTAGCTATATACTGCCCAAAACCGTCATTTGAAAAAAGAATTTTATCCTCTTCCAGAAAAGTCTCCATGCTGTCAGGCCAGTGCAGCATAGGTGCTTCCAGAAAAGTTAAAGTTTTATTCCCTAAATCGAGCTGATCTCCTGTTCTTACGATTTCAAAATCCCAGTTCTCATACCCATAATCCCTGAAATAGTCTGCAAGAATATCTTTGCCTCTTCTTGTAATGTAGACCTTTGCATTGGTTTGTTCTTTTAATTTTGCCAGAGATCCTGCATGGTCAAGTTCCATATGATTTGTTATAATATAGTCCAGTTTTGAAGGTTCAATAATCTGGCTGATTCGTTCAAGCATTTCTTCTGAAAAGGAGGTTTTTACCGTATCAATAAGTGCTGTCTTTTCCCCAATTACAAGATAAGAATTATAGGTTGTTCCTTCAGCAGTAACCCCCTGAAACTCTCTTCCATTAGAGTCGATAGCTCCTACCCAGTAAACACCCCTGGAAATTTTGATAGCTCCGCCTGAGTCCTCTTCCATTATATCCCCTGTCCAGTATTTTTCAGGTTTGCATTCTGAACCTGGTTACCTCTTCGAGGTATCCGTCAATGAGTTCGTAATGGCCTCTTTCGTATCTTGCCAGCATTTCAAAAAAGAGTTTTTGATTTTCGTCCACAGCCCTTTTAGCGACTTCAGCGTAGAAATCCTCACTCTTTCTTTCATGCCTCATCGCTGCAAGAAGAATTCCTGCATCTCCAAGGCTGATTTCTCCACCTTTTATCCGGGCCGTATTAAACTCAGGCGTAAAAGACTGACCGCTTGGCAGATCTGTCTCAATTACAGGAAGTTTTTTTTCATCACGGTAGCTTTCAAGATATCCAATATGTCTCAGTTCTTCTTTTGCGAGATCTTCATAAATCTCTCTGAACTTTGGATTTTCCATTGAAGCAGCTTTTTCCAGATAAAATGTTCTGGCTTCTTTTTCTCTGTCAATTGCCAAAGCTATGGCTTCTTCAATTCCTTTCAGGTTTTTTACTTCTTCGATTACATCCTGGTATGTGCTCATTTTTTACCCCTCACTCCTCTAGGTTTAACTCCAAAATTTCTAAAATTCCAGTTACTATTTATCCCGGTTACTTTATTTTATTTTTGGTTTTCTGAATTTTTTGCTTTTTTTGGCTTTCTCCTTACTTTTTCAGCCATGTCTTCATTTGGTCTTTCAAGCCCGAATAAATCATATATCTCATAGGGGCTTTCAAGCAAAGTGATATTTTCCATCTGTGCAAGTTTTTCGGAATTTGTTACGTCTACTTCCCTCATAGTAAGTTCAAAGGCCCTGCCGCTAGGGGCAGCAGTTTTTACACTTCCCCTTTTCTGATCTACAGGCATAATATAAATAGGAGTTTGCCCTTTTGCAGTCTGGGAGACTGCGTTCGTAACAAGAGTATCTGCGATTCCATATACGATTTTTGCCACAGTATTGGCAGTTGCAGGTGCGATTAAAAGGAAATCATAGTATCCCATCTGCAGCGGGCCTGCGATGAATGGGGAATTTGGACCTGCATCTACTTTGAAGTTGGGAAAATCGTTCTGGATTTTGTCCCAGAGATGATACCATTTCATTACGGTTTCTCCTTCTTTAGAAAGGAAAACCATTGTATCTACCCCTGTTTTTTCTTTAATGTCTACCAGAATACTGTAAGTCTCAAGCATCTGATCTCCGGAACCCGTGATCCCCCAGGCAAAGCGTTTGATTTTTTTGTCTAATTTCTGTACCAAAATAACTCTCTCCTCGAACTCTTCCAAATTATTTTAGCCTAAATTATTAGTCTTAATCAAAACATGAATATCTTTTAATTGAATATTAAACATTTTTTAACTATTTTTAATTATTATTATCAACCCTTATTTTTATATCTTATATTTACGGGATAATTCAAAACTTAGAAATCTTTTATTTTGATCTTTAGGAATCTAATTTTCTAAATTCATATTTTTTAATTGATAATTCCTTAATAATCTGTACTTTATTATACTCTAATCGAATTTAATTGGTTACTTCCTTTCTTCTTTTGCTTCTTCTACCAATTTTTCTTTAACTGCTTCAGGCAACTGAATTTCAGATTCTGTAATGGATGCGGCTTTTTGTACCATCTGGGCTGTCAGGATTAGTTTCTTTACGGTTCTTCTAAGACTTCTCATGCCTTCCGAATCCTCAGAAACCCCTTCTGCCCCTTTATCCTGAGACCAGAAAGTTCCTCCAAGGTTAGCCCCAAAAGACCCTCCTCCAACAGGGATCATCTCGTTGATAACATAAAAGTTTAGAATGGTCTGGATGGCTGGTTCCTGCCCGCCTATCCGGTCTCCACCGTCTGCAATTCCCATCCCGACCTTATTTAAAAAGACCTTCATATCTTTTGCAACAACAGCCCTGCACCGGTCCATAATTGTTTTTGTCTGGGCACTTACAGTTCCCTGGTATACAGGGGTTCCTATAATCCAGGCATCTGCCCATATCATTTTCTCATACAGTTCCCCTGAGATATCATCTTTATGGATGCAGCCCTGTTTTGTCCTTACACAGAAGTCACAGTGGATGCAGAAATTCAGCTTTTTTCCTTTTGAGGAGAAATATTGTGTTTCTGCACCATATTTTTCCCTTGCAATCTTAAGTGCTTCCTGAACCACAAAATCAGTTGCCATGTTTCTGGGACTTCCAGAGATTCCCAGGATTTTTATTGGTTTAGAATCGATCCCTTGCATGTCCCCTCCGAATATCTATAAAATTGCATGCTCACATGCCTTAGTTTGTATGCCTTTTAGGCATATATTTTCGCCTGAGTATCTTAAATTCTGATTTTATGTTTTGATTTCTAATCTTGTCTTTTACTCCTTAAGCTTTCCGCAATTATAAAAAGAAGGATAAATATAAAATAAAAAATTATAGGTTTTATAATTAATCTAATATTTTTATCAAGAAGCTGTTTACATAGCGAATATGTATAAGAGATAAAATATGTATAAGAAAGAAAAATAAATTAATAGAATTACTATAAAAATACTCTCTTTTAAATAATTTAAGTTTTTTTCTGCAGAGTCCTATGGCAGTGACACTTGAAGTTATGGATACAAAATTAAAGTTTTATAATTTCCTTTTTGGTTTTCTATAATCAAGGCGTTTCATCTGTGTAATTATATACATAGAATTCATGCTCTTGGAAACCATACATGCAGGAATAATATGGATTTTTGTTTTTTCAGATAAAGTGTTCTCTACTGTTTAATTATTAACTTACTTATATACTGAACCCTTCTCCTATGATTAAATCGATACATTCCCGACATACTAATCTTGGAAGACCTTTCTTTAGCATTAAATTGGGTAGCGGGTATCCGCCTTTTATAGGGAATTCTACTTCTTTAACATGTTCCATGCAAAGGCCCTTTCCACAAACAATGCAAACACCTACCGCTTCCTTATCTTCATTTTTTTCAAGGCAATCGTAACACTTCAGCATATGACCACCTCAACAAACCTCATTAAACAGGCAGTTTTCCTTTAAGGCTTTATGACAGGGAATGCAAACAATCCTTTTGATGTGTTCAACATCCGGCTTTAATTCGATAGGATAGCTTCCCTCCCAGGCAGGAGTTTCTTCATGAATAAGATGTTCTTTACAGACGCCTCTTCCACAAACAATACAAATTCCGACTGCGTCTGTATCTCTACTTTCTCTGGCACATTCATAGCATTTCATTTTCGTCACCTCTATTAGGAAATGTATTCATTTTCTGAATATTTCAAGTATCTATATTATTGCAATCGTTCATTAGATTCCTTTAGTATGTGCACGCCGCATGTATGATGATTAGGTTTTTAGAGGTTTCGATGCATATTACTCTACAAGAGTCATTTCGTCTCCACAGCAAACAAGAGTTCCACCGCCTACTTTTTCTACAACAACTTCATTGCCGCAGATTTCACAGCGGTACCTTTCTCCTTTAGCAGATACACTCATGTAAATTCACCTCCTTATTTTAAAATTCATCTTTCCTAGGGAATTTAGTAATATATTATTATTTAACGCATTTTAGCAATAAATTTCGATATCAGTGCTATATATAATAATCCTTTTTTGTATATAATCTGAAAGATATCTCTAATATTATTATAAAGTCTCTTTATCATGAATTCTGAATTATTTATTAATCCAGAGAGTACTTTAATATGTTTTTTTAGATTTCAGGTGCTGAATGTGAAATTTATTTTTCACAATCCCTGGAGAATAATATCTGGTACGGGTATTCAATACTTATTAATAAAATGTTGTAAGAACTCGGCACTGTTTCTTTCCCATATAAATCTTTTGCCCGGACCTATAATAATTATATCCCTGGAAAATCCACTTTTCTTTTTTTCAGGTTTATAATATACGTTTTAAAATACAACATTGAGGGTTGTTCTTTTCTGGAAAAGGTTTTTAACATTTGCTTATTTCTTTTGAATGGTCGGGCCTTAGAATACTTAATCTCGAAGAAAGCCAGAGAATCGTTTTTATTTGACAGCATATATAAAATTCATTTAATACAGTTAATTATATATAGACTCTAAAATACTGTTATGTGAATTCGCAAAAGATTAATAATTAATATTTATTATAATGAATATTAATTATTATTATTAAAGAGATGTTTGGGAACGTAAGGCCCATTTAGCTAATATATTTTTATTGGAGCAAATTAAGATGAAGTTCGGAATTGAATTTGTACCTAGCGATCCTGCATTAAAGATCGCATATTACGCAAAGCTCTCAGAACAACAGGGATTCGACTATGTATGGATCACTGACCACTATAATAATCGTGATGTTTATTCTACCCTTACTGTTCTTGCTCTTAATACCAACAGCATCAAAATCGGCTCAGGGGTTACGAACTCTTATACCAGGAATCCTGCAATAACAGCGTCAAGCATTGCTTCAATTGCTGAAATTTCAGGCGGCAGGGCAGTTCTTGGCCTTGGTCCCGGGGATAAGGCCACTTTCGATGCTATGGGCATTGCATGGGACAAGCCTCTTGCAACAACCAAGGAGGCAATTCAGGCGATCAGGACTTTCCTGGCAGGCCAGAAAGTTTCCATGGATGGAGAAATGGTTAAGTTTGCAGGTGCCAAGCTTGCTTTCAATGCCGGAAAAATTCCTATTTATATGGGTGCCCAGGGTCCCAAGATGCTTGAGCTTGCCGGAGAAATTGCCGATGGTGTCCTTATTAACGCCTCTCATCCAAAGGACTTTGAGGTTGCTGTCGAGCAGATCAGGAAAGGAGCCGAAAAAGTCGGGCGCGACCCAAGTGAAGTAGATGTTACTGCATACGCCTGCTTCTCAATTGACAAAGATCCTGCAAAAGCTGTCAATGCTGCAAAAGTAGTTGTTGCTTTTATTGTTGCAGGTTCTCCAGACCTTGTTCTTGAACGCCACGGAATTCCAGTCGAAGCCAAGAGCCAGATCGGGGCAGCTATTGCTAAAGGGGATTTCGGTTCTCTTATGGGCGGGCTTGTCACTCCGGAAATGATTGAAGCTTTCGCCATCTGCGGAACTCCTGAAGACTGCATGAAGAGAATCAGAGATCTCGAAGCTATCGGAGTCACCCAGATTGTTGCAGGTTCCCCGATTGGGCCTGACAAAGAAAAGGCAATAAAGCTTATAGGTAAAGAAATCATTGCAAAGATGTAATTTTATTACATCCTGCATAACATTTTTATTTTTTTATTATGCTTTTTAAGAATCTTCTTAGATATTCTATCCATAAAGACAGGATACAAAATATTGGAGGTAATTAATTGCCACCAAAAATTGCAGAAATTGTGAATCATGATATATGTGCGGCGTGCGGGGCATGTGAAGCTGTCTGTCCAATCGGAGCTGTCGCTGTAAAAAAGGCAGCAGAAATTCGGGACCCAAATAATCCAGACCTCTATGAAAAAGGCGCTGCGTATCAGGTTTGCGAAGGCTGCTTAACATGCAGCAGAATCTGTCCTATAGTTGACGGATTTATCGAAAATGAACTTGCAAATGTACGTAAGTTCTTTGGGGCAAGATCCAGAGATAATGCAGGCAGCCAGGACGGAGGGGTAGCCAGCGGAATCCTTAAATCGCTTTTTAACCAGGGTAAAATTGACTGCGCCGTAGGAATTGCACGAAATGAAAAGTGGGAGCCTGAAGTAGTTTTAATGACAAGTGCTGAAGATGTTGAAAGGACGAGAGGGACAAAGTATACTTCAGACCCTGTAATTGCAGTCCTTCGAGAAGCTTTTGAAAAATACGAGAGAATTGCTGTTATAGGAGTCCCCTGCCAGGCGCATTCTGCACGGCTTATCCGCGAGAATGTGAATGAAAAAATTGTCCTGATTATAGGGCTGCTCTGTATGGAAAGTTTCCATCAGGATGTCATGCTCAATAAAATTCTCCCTGAAGTTATGAAAGTCAGGGTAGAAGACGTCAACAAGATGGAATTTACAAAGGGTAAATTCTGGGTTTATACCAATGATGGAGAGGTTCACTCCGTTCCAATCAAAGATGTGGCCAAATATGCTCGTAACGCCTGCCACCACTGCTGTGATTATACTTCTGTTTTTGCCGATATTTCCGTGGGTTCAGTAGGGGCTCCTGACGGATGGAACTCCGTTTTTATACGGACTGAAATCGGAGAGAAGTATTTCGATATGGTTCAAAAGGACATGGAAATTATGGAAGATCCCAAGCCAGGCCTGGAACTCGTTGGCAAACTTATTGACATGAAACGCAAAAATAATGTTGGCCATTTCCTTGAAGTCTGCAAAGATTTCAGCTTTGAAACCGGGATCCGGAATGAAACAATCTGAACTCAAAAAATATTTATATGAAGTGAGAATTATGTATTTAAGGTTGGGATCCTGAATGATACGAGCTTTTTATATCGGACGCTTTCAACCGTATCATTTCGGACACCATGCTGTGATTACCCGGATTGCTGAGGAAGTTGATGAACTGGTAATAGGAGTGGGAAGCGCCCAGAACAGCCATGAAGCTACAGACCCTTTTACTGCGGGAGAAAGGGTTCTCATGCTCTATAATGCACTTGAGAATCTCCCTATCCGTCATTATGTGCTTCCAATTGAAGATATCAGATACAACTCGATCTGGGTTCATCATGTTGCATCCCGAACTCCCAGTTTTCAAGTAGTGTATTCAAATAATCCTCTGGTTATTCAGCTTTTCAGGGAAGCAGATTTTTGTGTAAAAGAATCTCCTCTGTATGTAAGAGAAAGGTACTCGGGTACGGAAATCCGGAGGCGAATGATTGCAGGAGAAAAATGGGAACATCTTGTTCCAAAACCTGTAGTTGAAGCGATCAGGGAAATCGATGGCGTAACCCGGCTTAAGAATGTTTCCGCAACAGATACTGCTTTTACCTTATGAGGAATTTGAATTTCCTACAATATCTTTTGATCTCTGAATGTGACCATTTTTAGTTAATGTATATGAAAAGATTTAAATTACTTATCTAAAATATTCACATTACTTATTTAAATGATTTAAATTACTTAATTTATTCTTTTAGATTAAATTTTCCTGGCCTATCGCTTTCATGTTTTTATTCCCTTTACCTGAGCTTCGTCTGTAATCCAGATTTTTTAATCTAAAAACATGGGAAATTTTAATTTTCAATTCGATTTTTAATTTTTTCCTTGAAATTTGAAAATCTATCTTATTTTCCTAGTTTTAGACAGTATCCAGTTTCAAACTGAAGTAGATTTTAACTTTATTCTAACTTAAGTTTACTAAACTTCAAATTCTTATTTTTAAACTTTAATTATCAAGCTTAACTTTTCAAGCTTTAATTTATCTTTAAACTTAAAACTTCTCCCTACAATTTATTTCTTCTTAGAAATAAAAAGAAAGATAAAAAATAAGCATTTCCCTTCAAACTCTTTAAAAATTATTGTCAAGTATGGGTCTGTATATATTTTTTAAAGAAGTATGTGGGATATACTATCTCATATATTGTTAAGAGAAAATTTTTTATAAGAGAAAATCCTATTTCTATTTGTTGTACTATTAAAACTTTTTAATAGGATTTGAGAGTAATTTCTGTGTTTGTAAAGAACAATCAAATTTAACCTAAAATGGTTTCAAATCAATTTGTATGATTGATCCTATAAAAAATACATAAATTCTCGAAAATCTCTTGAAAAGTGGTAAGTACATAAAACCTTATGTCAGACTAAATAAGTTTGACTTTTAGTTATAGCAAAAAAACACTCAACCACATATGAGAATATCTCTCCTTTTAAATCGGGGGGTTTATCAGGACGAGTATATTTTCATAGCAAAGAGGTTGGCTTTTTAAGTAAACTCCAATCTTTTTAGATCTTTCTACGGCTGAGTGGACACTATGGAGGAAATTATAATGCAAAAGAAAATATTTAAGTCAATATGTGTTTTCGCATTGGTCTTTTTTGTCATGTCAGTGACTGGTGCAGCAGCATGTAACGGTGGGTCATGTAAGGTAGTAAAAGTAGATGCAAAGGATGATAAATTCACTTTAAGTGCCTGCAATAAATGTGCAAAAGTATTATCCAATGACAGAGGAACAGGCCTGAAAGTTGTAAGCACAGGGACTATTAAAACTGCAAAGGGCGGTAAAGTGACTATGAAAAGCAACGGTTACTTCTGCTATAAACCAGCCTCCTGTTCCAAAACCGGATCTATCAGTGACAGTTTCTCCTACAAAGTAGTAGACAAATACGGAAAGTATGACACTGCAAAGGTCACAATAGTCTACAAATGCAGCTGCAAATAAACAGCACGCATCGAAGGGAAAGGAAAATATAATCTTCCTGGGGCCTGTCCCCAATTCCCTTAATCCTTTAATCCTTTTAATTCTTTTAATTCTTTTATCATTCTAACATTTCTTAGCCATCCAGTTAAATACTAATAAAAATTTTAAACCAATAACTATTAGCAATAGATATTGGTTAGAAATGTAAATTGAGAAAATAACATACACCATTTGGTTATATGATTTTTCAAGATAACCTGCACGGATTTATTAAAAACCTAATATTTGCTGTTAATAAAGTGGAATAATAAAGTCAAACAGGTCTAACCTGGAAAGTACATAGTTTTAAAATAACTCTATTTCTGAATAGTCCCATTAAGAAATCAGATCAATCCAGTCAATAGATCCTGGTCTATACTTTTCCAGCTCTTCTTCTCTCTCACTTAAAATACAATCAATTATTTTTTCAACATCCTGCTCTACTTCTTCAACACTTTTCCCTGTTGTATTTATCTCAAATACCTTCTTACACCATTCGGAAGCTTCAACCAGAATCACATCAAGAGCCTCAGCTTCAATATTTTCCCTTATTTTCTCTTGAGAATAATTTCGGGTTTCTAATCGAATTTCAAGCTCAGAAGGATGGGCCCTCAGAATGATAACAATGTCAGCAAGGTAATGAGCAAGATGGCTTTCAAGAATTACTATATCTTTTTCATTGGTAGTTTCTTCAAGATATTTCTGAATAAGGTCGATGTCTGCAATAACAGCATCTCTTTTTTCATCCACTTCGGTATAGAGGTGGTGCTCTTTAATCAGGTCGTTAAGATAGATTACCTTCCAGTCTCTCTTTTTTTCCAGGAGCCTGCTTACAGAAGTTTTTCCGGTTCCAGGGGTGCCTGTAAGTCCTATGAACATAAAAACAGAATGGAATCTATTCCAATTATAATTAATCTATAGTTAAGGCGTAATTAAATTAATACTAAGATTATGATCGGCTATAACTAATATATAATAATGAAACCAAAAAGTCAACTCACAATTAATGTTAATATAAAATAGATGGGCAATTGATGTGTAATGTTTAGTATATTGTGTAATGCAGTATAATGATACTAACATTGCTGCGAATACAGATTTCCGGCAGTGTCAGTAATAATATTTAGACTTACAACAAATATTTATTATTTCTTCTACTTTCATTTTTTCCTTTTTATCACAGTTACGATCCCAAGAAAGCCGTCTACTGTTAAGTAATCTCCGCTTTTTATGAGTTGTGTCGCATCCGGAATTCCAGTAACACAGGGAATTGCATACTCTCTTGCAATAATAGCTCCATGTATCAATAAACCGCCTCTCCTTTCAACAATTCCCGAGCAGAGAGGGACAACAAAAGTCATATTAGGGTCTATGGCATCACACACAAGGACCTCTCCTGCTTTCACTTTGAAAAGGTCGGATTCCTTTAAGATTACTCTTGCATGCCCTTTTGCCATTCCTTTACTTGACGGGTTTCCCACAAGTTGCCTGGGTTGTAGTTCTTCATAGGATTCTTCGGATTCTTTTGGAGGGTTTTTCCAATGAGGAATATAGGCAGGATCCTGGAGGGTTTTTATAAGTTCTTGCTGATATTCCGGCTTATAAAAATCTTTAATTTTAATAAACTCGATTTCTTTAAGCCCTTTTTCTATAAGCCTTTTTTTGCCTTCAGAAAAAGCTCTTTTGAGTTCAACTTCAATTTTTCCCAGGTAAATATTATCATCATCCCTAAGGCGATAACTTGCTCTTCCAAGTTCAAGCAGCTCGGCTGCAAATTGCTGATCTTCCTCTTTAAAACTGGAAAAGAATTTTTCTTTTAGGCGCAGTCCTCGACTAAGATCTTTTTCTCCTTCGATTTCCGGATGAAAAACCATCTCCAGAAGTAAACGATAAATCCCTTCTTTTATTTCCGGACTTTCAAAATAGTTGCCTCCATATGCGGCTAGAAGAGTATTCAGTTCTTTTTCAAACCAGGTTTCAGTTTCTTCGAGTTTTATATTGGATTTATCTTCTTTGATGTCGGATTTAATTTTAACTTTAAGCCCGTCTTCTTTTTTTTGACAGGTTCTGTTTCCTCTATTTTTACCTGTATTTTCATATCCATTTTTATTTTTAACATATTCTTTATTTCTATATTCCTCTTTATCGCTGGATCTGGTTTTTTCAGTTTTGTCCTTTTCCCTGAGCAGGTTAAGGAGTTCGGGATTTTTTCTAATCGTCTTGACTATTTCCTGCAGTTTGCGGTTTCTTTTCAGACTCAGCATTTCAGTTCCTGAAAGCAGATCTAGAAATTCATAGGGGTCTTCAGGGTTTACGGTTTCGTTGTAGACTTTCCCGAAAAGCCTTGCCCCATGAGCAAAAGGTATGAACTCGTCCCAGTAGATGTCATGCCATTTTTTGTAGATCTGGGCCCTTTTCTCTATCTGTTCTGTAAGCGCGAAATCGGAAAGTTCTGTAAGCTGTTCCTTTTCCAGTTTTTTTGCCTCAAGCTGCATGGCTGGAATAAATTTTTCTTCTATAGCAGTTCGCAGTTCCTTAAGATTCTCGAAACTACGCCTCAGGCTCAGATACCAGCGCCTTTTTTCATCTTTATCTTCCTTTTCCAGAGTACTGATCGGCCTTGCCTGGAGAAGGTAAAGTTCCGAATCCTTAAAGGTCCACTCTATATCTTGGGGGCTTCCAAGCAAATTTTCAATTTGCTTAGTTAATTCAAACACCTTCGAAATCTCCTCAAAATTAAGAGGCGGGGTTTTTTGAAAAATTTCAGGCAGGGTTTTAACTTCTGTCCGGTTTTCCGCAGTAAAAATTGCTTTTTCCCTTTTAGCCGGAACATATCTTCTAAGCTCTCCAGTTTGCCTGGAGAGAACCCAGCGGTCAGGTTCTACAGTGCCGTCTACAAGTCCTTTATTTAGTCCGTACACGGCTTCAATAACCATTTCTCTATCCTCTTCAGGACTACTTCCAAAAGCAACCCCTGAAACTCTTCCTATTATAATTTCCTGAATAAGCACTGCCATTGAGCTTGAGATAATTTCAAGGCCCATCTCATTCCTATACAATAAAGCAGCATCTGACCAGAGAGAAGCCCAGACAAGCTTAAGATGTTTCAGGATTTCATTGATTCCATAAATATTTACATACGATGCATGCACCCCGGCAAAGGAAGTCTTTCTTGTATCTTCGCCCGGTGCAGAAGATCTTACAGCTACCGCTTTGCTACTAAAATATTTAGAAAAATCCTCCTCAAATTCGTTTTTCATGTCCTGGGGAAGTGGAGTATGGATAAACATATATTTGATTTTCTCAGAAAGGTCCCAGATTTCTTCCCAGCGCATCTCTTCAAATGGCTTGCGGCTCATTTCAAGCAAAATTCTGCCTCTGAGGCCCGTTTTATCAAGATAGGTATTGTAAGCTGATATCGGAATACATATTCCTGGGGGAACTTTAAATCCTTCTCTCTGAAGAGTTCCAAGAACAGATGCTTTGCCGCCACAGGTTAGTATTGTCTCTTCCCGGATATCTGCAACGGGTATGGCCCATTTTCCCATAATCCACTCCCTTATTAGATTTTCTTAAAAAATTATTTCTTAAAAACCATTTTTAAATCCATTACCAAAACCCCTTACTTATAATGCAGGTTTATATTACAAATATTAGTTTACGAATTATTTAATAATTATAAAATAATAATTAACTCATAACCTAATATAACCTAATAATAGAAATTAAGAATACAACTTACAAAAAATAAAAAGTTATAATTAAAATATTGACTGAAATACCATTTTTACAATTTTTCCCAATGTAAAGGTTGCAGAATAAGTTTGGATAAAACGGTTTATTAAAATAGTTTATTAAGTTAATCTAACCAAACTCTTTTATAAAATCTGTTTGATAAATTCGAATAATAAGATTTTTTGTGATATATGAGTTTAATTAAATGAGTTTAATTAAATTACTTTACTTAAATTAGTCTAACAGACTTGGTTTAATAAGACAAATCTAATTATTAGCTGTAAAACCTTAAAAATCTTGAATTAAAACCTATCAAGGATGTAAAGTTAAATCTTAGACCGAAAGTTCAACAACATGCTGAAAACGTGTAACAATAATGTATTTTTCTATACGAATTTTTAAAAAAGCCGTTGTGGGAGAACGCAGGAAATCAACAAGATAAGGATGTTTTGCCAGATAGACTTTTTCCATTACCGCTTGCTCACGATCCTCAAGATGTTCAATCCTTCCGAGTGCGGTTACTGCCATAGCATCCTTAAAATCCTTTATTGAGTTTTTCCGGTTATCAATTAAAAGGGAAACCTCAGGGTTTACAAGCAGGTTTGAATATTTTCTTGTATTTTTTGTGGTTGAGAAAAGCAGATGTGTAAGTTCCTGATTCGAGGCAAAAGCTACGAGGCTCAGGTAAGGAGCATTTCCATTCTGGGTTGCAAGAGCCGCAAAGAACTGGGAGTCAAAAAAGTTTCTTAGTTTTTCAAGTATTTTTTCTTTCTCAAGCCCCAGGCTTTTTTCAGTTTCTTCAGGCTGACCTGGTATTTCTTCCTCAAATTTATCCGGGGCAGTATAGGAAATTTCCTTTTTCATAGCTAGGGCTCCTCAAATTAACCTCTTTAATTTTTTGTTTTTTTGAATTCATAAATTTTATTCTATGAATTCTTTAATTTATAAAAAATTTAAGGATTTAAAAGTATTTAATAAAAAAACCCTATCAGGCCTTGAGGGTTCCCACAACTGGATAGTCTTTGAACGTTTCAGGCCCGTGGGGTGCTTCATCAAGGTCTTTGGTAAGATCCTGGCCTGCATTATGAAGGCCCTGATGAACTCCGTCTTCCCAGAGATAACTGTCTGAGACATCATAGACCTGTCCCTCATACGCAATATACATCTTTCCGTTTTTCCCATTGTACTCTGCAAGTTCTTCAACTGTAAATTCTTTCATTTCCATATCCTCTACTCCTTTTACTGCTCATATATATGGTTCTTTGCACATTAATTTATTTTTATTGGTTATATAACTTTTAATGATTCTAATTACCTTTGATAATTTAAATTAACTTTATTAACTTTATTAATTTTTTTAATTTTTATTAATTCTTGATAATTTTGAACAGTATTCAATAATTTTCATTAATTTTTACAATTGTTAATATCCCCAACAACTCTTATTGTACTTTAATAGTTTCTAATATTTTCCTATATATCGTGTAGTTTTGGTACTTTTAAATTTTTAATTATTCCTGATTTTTTCCTTATTTTTAATCACTTATTCTTTATTATAAAGCTCAGTTTTCCATATTGAGCAATCTGAGCATTTCATTTATATCAGTTGTTGGAAGCTGGCATTCATAATTCTGGCATACATATGCAGTAGCTTTTCCTTCAACAGGTTCCTGCGTCTCAGTATATGGAGCAATTTTTATAATTTCGGAATCTTTTTCTTCCGGCCTGAAAACAAGCACTTTATTGGGAATAAAATAAGTCCATAATTGTTCAAGCATAGCTTTTGTGTCTGAAGAATCAAGTTTTCCTGTAATTACGACTTCATAGGAAGGCCCTAGTCCAAAGTCAAGCGCTGAGAGAAACTGGGTATACCCTGAAGGCACCTGCTGGAGCTGTTTTGAAAAAGCTCTTTCCAGTTTATCAGCTATTTCTTCAAATCCAGGGTTTGCGCTGATTCTGGAAAGCCTGAGAAGGTTTAACATTTCAATGGAATTTCCGGAAGGAATTGCCGAATCTGCAAACTCTTTTTTTCTGAAAATCAGGGATTCGCTGTCATCTGCTGTAAAGAAAAGCCCTCCCTGGGAAAGATCCCAGAAATGATCAAGCAGTTCTTTATTAAGGGAAAGGGCTGCTGCAAGATATTTTATCTCAAATCCGGATTCATAAAGCTCGAGCAGTCCATGAATTAAGAAAGCATAATCATCGGCATTTCCCATAATTCCTGCTTTTCCCTCTCTGTAACGGTGAAGAAGTCTTTTTTCAGGGCTGTAAAGCGTCTCCAGAACAAAATCAGCAGCTTTTTTTGCAACTTCAAGATATTTTTCTTCTCCAAAAGCCTGAAAACCTTTTGCAAAAGCTGCAATCATAAGCCCGTTCCAATCAGTAAGAATTTTATCATCTTTTGAAGGTCTTTTTCTTTTATTACGGGCCTCAAGAAGTTTTGTTTTTGCTGCTTTTGTCCTGTTTTCAATCTCTTCGACAGGAACCTTCAATTCTGAAGAAAGGGCCGCAGGACTCCCGGTTATATAAAGGATATTAGTTCCTGTTTTTCTGCCTCTTATCTCCTCTTCAAAGTTCCCTTCTTTCTTTATATTAAACACTTTTATTATAAGTTCAGCTTCTTCAGGCTCAAGTATATTCTTTATTTCTTCAAGAGTCCAGAGGTAAAATGCGCCTTCTTCTCCGTCTACATCTGCGTCTTCCCCGCAGTAAAACCCGCCTTCGGGAGCTGTTAGATCTCTTAATACATAATTGAAAATGTCCTCTGCAGTCTGCCTGTACAGTTCTTTTCCAGTTACCTGATAGGCTTCTGTAAAGGCTGTTGCAAGCAGAGCCTGGTCGTATAACATTTTTTCAAAATGAGGTACCTTCCACATTTTATCTGTAGAATAGCGATGGAAGCCTGAGCCTAAATGGTCATGCATTCCTCCTTTATACATATTCTCCAGGGTAGCCTCTACCATATGCAAAGCTTCAGGGTCCTTGCTTCGTTTCCAGTAGCGAAGCAGAAAAGACATTTTATGGGGTGTAGGGAATTTAGGGACTCTTTCAAAGCCTCCATATTCGAGGTCGAAAGAATTCAGCATATCATTATAAGCTTCCTTTATTATTTCTCCTTCAATTCTATCTCCTGCAGATTCCGAGACCATATTCTTGATTGTAAGAGTAATTTTTTCAGCAGAATCCAGAACCTCTTCATGTTGTTTTTCCCAGATTTCCTGTATCTTGGGGATAAGCTCAAGCATGCCTGTCTGGTTGAAACGGGAATTTTTAGGAATATAAGTGCCTGCAAAAAAAGGTTTTTTCGAAGGAGTCATAATTATAGTAAGCGGCCACCCTCCTCTTCCAAGGATAATCTGGCATACTGTCATGTAAATATTATCAATATCCGGCCTTTCTTCCCTGTCTACTTTTATGGAAACAAAAGCTCCATTCATGAGATTTGCTACTTCCTCATCTTCAAAAGATTCATGTTCCATTACATGACACCAGTGACAGGTGGAATAACCGATTGAGAGAAAAATAGGTTTATTTTCTTTTCTAGCCTTTTCAAAAGCTTCTTCTCCCCATGGATACCAATCTACAGGATTATAGGCATGCTGCAGGAGATATGGGCTCTTTTCATTAATTAAACGGTTCGATTTCTGTTCATTCCCCAATAGAATCCCTCCATTTTCTTCAAGCTTTATCCGATTCCAGGAAAACATATTATTTTCAGGGCCTGTGCCTCTTTTTGGGTTTTCCCTGATTAGAATCTTTAAAACTGTATTTTCCTGTACGCCTGAATGAAATTATAGTTATGATTTTCCTTTATCTCTTATACCCAAGTCTATTTTATCTTTTCCAGCTCATTAACCCTATCTGGGAGTTTCTAACAAAATTCCCCAATTTTATAGAATACTTTAAATTTTCAAAATTCCAGACCTTAAAACCTTTTCATTCACTTTTCGCCTTGAATCCAAAATAAAAGAGAAATGTTGTTCAATTCTACTGATTTTTCCATTAGAATTTTTATTCATCATGTTCATGTCAGTTTTTTCAAGGTTTTTAATAAACCTCACAAAAGACAATTCTATGAAGTAAAATTCCCCAATTTAAATAGTCCTGCTTTAAATATCAAGATATCGGTATTATTCAGATTTATATTGATTTAAAACAATTCTATTTAATTGAAAAAAGTCTAAAAAATAAGGAATTAATTAAATGTCTAAATTATTCGATAAAAACATCAGAGATATAAATTATTATTTTTTAATGTTAATATTAATATCATAATTATTTTATTGAGTTTTTAAGGATTAAATATATAGGAATCTAGCGCTATCGCGGCTTTATATCAATATTTTTAAAATCAAATTATTAAATTTTAATTTCAAGTTTTTAATAATTTTTACTGGCTTTATTTAAAGAAAATTAAACCAAAAATCTCTATATTGAATTTTTATTATTTTAATATTAAGATACCCCTTGCTTTTTTAAAGGCTGAAAATTTCCAATTTCCTCACATTTTTCAGCGTGCTTATCAACCCTTAGAAGATTTAAAACTCTTGAAATCCTATATGAGTGCTCTTCTCTTTTTTCAGCTCTTCGAGCCTGATATGTTCTTATGGAACGAAGGAGGTCGATTTTCCTGAATTCGGGCCAGAAGGGAACACAGAAATAAGTTGCACATTCGCTCCCGTTGGCCTGCCAGGGAAGGAAATTGGAGACTCTTTCATCGCCACCTGTGCGGATAATAAGATCAACATTCGGAACAGAGACTCCTGGAGCAGGGTAAAGGTATTTTGAAATAAGGTTTTCGTCTACTTCGTCAAGAGAAATCTTTTTATTTGAAACACAACTGGCTATATCCCTAACTGCCTGAATAATTTCCTGCCTCCCTCCATAGGCAATAGCTACATTAAGGCAGAACTTGGTATGATGGGCAGTAGCCTTTTCTATTCTCTCAATTGATTCATTTAAAAAAAAGGGTAATTTTGACCTGTCTCCTATTACTCTTACCTGCGTTTCTTTCTCATAAGTTCTCGAATCAGAATAAAGTTTTTTAAATTTTTCATTTATCAAATTGAAGAGCCCATCTACTTCCTCTTCTGAGCGCTGAAAATTTTCAGTAGAAAAAGCATAAAGCGTTAGCTGTTTTACTCCAAGCTCGTAACACCATTCGATTACCCTCTCCGTAACCTCAGCTCCCATAGCATGCCCGAAACTCCGAGCTTTCCCCATTTGTCCGGCATATCTGCGGTTTCCATCCATTATTACAGCTATATGGCTGGGAATTTCATAACGCAGGATCTTTTTCTGGAGCCTATGCTCATAACGTTTATAGAATACACTGAAAGTACGGTTTTTCAAGAAACGAAATCCAGCCCAGATGGCTTTTTTCCTCGATAAGTTCATTTTTAAATTCGTTGTTGAGCCCCCTTTAAACATAGGCTGAAAGACACTATTATTCATAGTGTTTTATCATATATCTTTTGTGCTGGACTTTCTAACTTATTTTATAGAATATTGACTTCAAAAGTTTTAAAGTTTTGGTTTATCTCTCAGGTTGAAATATTCTTTAAATATAAATTATCTCAGGCTTCTTTTCATTGATGTCTGGATAAAATTTTAATTCGGTCTCAATTATTTTTTTCAATTATACAAAAAAGTATTAATGCAATTTAGATAATTTTACGTAAAGTAAATATAAATAAGTTATTTTATAAAGTATGTCTAAACTTTATAAAATCAAATTCAGTTTTTATCCTTTTTTAATTTAATTCTTGCCCTTTTGTATATCCTTTCTTTACTTTTATAATAT
>JBNAKO010000124.1:0-21545 GCA_049706495.1 Methanosarcina sp.
GCAATAAGAAAATTGATGTAGTCAAATTCAGTACATTTAGAGCGAGTTATCCTATTCAACCCAAAGATTTTTTTTGATTATATTTATTTTATTATATTAAAAATCATATTATTTTAAGATGATTTCCCAAAAATACCTCAACCGCGTAAGTCCTATTGTATTTTAAATTGGCATTTTGTTATTACTTTACTGTTATTACTTTAGAATTATTACTTTAATATTTATTATTATTATTATTATTATTATTATTATTATTATTATTATTATTATTCTGACTATTACAATTTCCTTGTTATTATATTATTGTCATATTATACTATTGTCATTATTGCTTTCGTAACTGCTGTTCTTTTAATTCACTGATTTTTCTTTTTTCTTATCTGACTGGCTAATTATACAAAAAGTATGAAAAAGAGTTCAAGAAGATCGATTTTGAAATTCCTTTCTAAAAAAGAAAACATTGAGGGTTTCTGAATATTTCAGATTCTAAAATCTTTATTTAAGCAATTTTTAATGCTTTTTTATCAGCACTTTTATCTAACATGCTTTCATTTGATTTATTGATATTTATGGCTGAAAATACAACAAACGAATCCAGCAGAACTGTTGAAAATGGAGATACAATTTCCGTAGATTATATCGGAAAACTCGAAGATGGCACGGTTTTTGATACTTCGATAAAAGAAGTAGCTGTTGAAGCTGGAATTTATAACCAGATGCGGGAGTACCAGCCTTTGACTTTTACAGTCGGAGCAGGCCAGATGATAAAAGGCTTCGATGAAGGGGTTGTAGGGATGAAAGCCGGAGACGAAAAAAGTCTTGAAATCCCGCCCGAAGAAGCATATGGGGAATATAACGAAGAATTCTTAAAAGAGCTCCCTGTTGATGCAGTCAGTTTTACTCCTGAAGTCGGAATGCAGCTAGCTACCGAAACAGGTCTGACAGGGGCAGTCACAGAAGTAAACGAGAAAAATTTTACAATTGATTTCAATCATCAGCTTGCTGGTAAAACCCTTATCTTCACAGTAAAGTTAGTCTCTGTGGAGGCATGAAATAGTGAAAATCAGAAGCGGAGCAATTTTCTTTATATCAATATTGCTCCTTGGAATCATGCTTTTTGGAAGCGGGTGTTCGGATAATGGAAATGAATCCGGCCAGAACGGGGGAGTAAAAGCCGGAGATACGGTTAGAGTGGATTACGTAGGAAAGCTTGAAAACGGCACAGTCTTTGATACTTCAATAGAAGAGGTTGCAAAACAGGAAGGAATATATGTAGAAGGGACCGGTTATGCCCCTATAACCTTTGTAGTCGGCTCGGGCCAGATGATTAAAGGATTTGATGATGCCGTAATTGGAATGAAAGAAGGCGAAGAAAAAACTATTACAATTCCTCCGGAACAAGCTTACGGCGAGTATAATGAATCCAGAGTTGTAGCTGTTCCTCTAAAAGAGTTAAATTTGAGTGAAACTCCTAAAGTAGGACAGATCTACGGAGACATGTATGGAAACAGGTTTAAAGTGGTTGCTGTAAACGAAAGCCATGTTACTGTTGATGCTAATCATGAACTTGCAGGTAAAAGCCTGATTTTTGACATAAAACTTGTCTCTATTGGGCAAAACCTGAAGACTTAAAACTTATTCCAATAGGCTTATCGCGTAAAAAATTCTAAATTGCTAGAATTACAATTCTAAAAAGGTCGATGAAAGCCTATAAGAGTCTATAACTCTGAAAAGGTAGTGTATCCTATCAATATTTTTAATACTTTTGCATTCATTTTAAAGACTTACACTGCCAGGTAGAGTGCCAGGGAAAGTACAGGAGAAAAGATAATGGAGAATTCTCGTACTGTAAAAGAGGGAAATTACGTGCTAATTAATTACACAGGAAAATTTGAAGATGGGACAGTCTTTGATACCACATTAAAAGAAAAAGCTCTTGAAGCCGGAATATATGATGAGGAAAAAGACTACAGGCCTTTCTTTTTTAGAACTGACTGCAAGCAGGTTATAAAAGGTATTGATAAAGCAATTCTCGGAATGAAGGAAGGGGAAGAAAAAATTTCAAAAGTTCCACCAGAGGATGCTTATGGAGAATATAAAAATTATCTTGTTCAGGAAATTCCTCTTAAGAGACTTGAACTCTCCACTCCTCCTGAAGTAGGAAAAACAGTAATAACTCCTGGAGGAAGGGAAGTTAAAGTCCTTGCTTCCACAGATACTCACGCTACCCTGGATTTTAATCACCAACTTGCAGGTAAGACTTTGATTCTTGAAATCAAACTTGTCTCAATTATAAACTGAGCCTGGACTGTAAAGCCTTCAGACCTTAAAAGTTTCTAAGGTTCATAAGGGAGGGGAAGTATGGAAAAAGAAGAGAAAGTTGTAGTCGTACTATTATTAATGACCCTGTCTTCTCTTTTGACAGCTTATGTTTGCTTCGGATCGAGCCCTGCAGAGAACGAACAGAGCTTAGGTGCGAATATGAAGGAATACAGCCAGGCCTCTAAAGCCGGGGAAAAAGTCCATCTTGAAGCTGAGGTTCTAAACAAACGTTTTACCTATAAGGGAGAACACCTGCTTTTACAGATTGATTATAATTCTGAAGTTTTGACTGTTTTTATCCCTAAAACGGCAGGAGCTAAAGCTTTAGACGCTTCGGTCAATGAAGGAGATTTTGTCAGCTTAACAGGTGTTGTTACTGAATATGAAGGAAAAAAAGAAATTAAAGTAGAACGGGAAGAAGACATTTCAGTAATTAAACGTTGAGTAGAGCTTTAAGTTTAAATATAAAAATAGAATCAGGAAAAAAAGATAAATTCGGAATAAAAAGATAAAAAAGCAAAAAAGAGCAAAAAGAACAAAAAATGGGATTTAGTGCTGATTTCGGATAATCATCCTCAAGAAATCCTCAGTTAAACAGATCGTTAGTAATATATTCCTATAATCACATTTTAAGAAGTATGAAAGCGTGCATAATGTGCGGAGGGGCCGGAACAAGGCTCAGGCCTCTGACCTTCAAGCACCCTAAACCAAGCATCCCAATCCTCAATAAACCTTCAGTGCTTCATCTTATCGAGCACCTTTCACGTGAAGGATTTAATGAGATAGTTATGACTCTTGGATATATGGGAGAGCTCATAGAAGAGCAGCTCGGGGACGGGCATATGTTCGGGGTGCATATCGATTATGTATATGAAAAAGAGAAACTTGGCACTGCAGGTGGGGTTAAAAATGCCGAGAAGTTCCTGAAAAATGAGCCTTTTATCGTGCTTGGCGGAGACCATGTTCTCAACCTTGATCTCAGGGAAATGTATCGTTTCCATGAAACAAACGATGCTATGGTAACCATAGGCCTGCTTTCTATTGATGACCCGAGAGAGTTCGGAATCGCAGACATGGACATTAACAACCGTATTCATCGTTTTCTTGAAAAACCAAAAGCAGGCCAGATATTCAGCAACCTTGCAAGCACAGGTATTTATGTTTGCTCTCCTTCGATTTTCGACCGGATTCCTGAAAATAAAAAATACGATTTTGCAAAAGACCTCTTTCCTGCAATGCTTGCAGCTAATGAAAAAATTAATGGAGTACTTGTGCGGGGCAAATGGACAGATGTGGGAAGCTCTGCAGCTTACAGGCAGGCCCAGCGCTGGATGCTTGATGCTCTCCCGGGCACAACTATTGAAGGCAACTTTTCAACCATAAATGCAAGGATAAAAGGGCCATTATCCATTGGAAATAATGTGTGCATAGGCTCAAATTCTTCCCTTGTGGGGCCTATAGTAATCGGAGAAAATACGAAAATAGGCAACAATGTGCTTATTGGCCCTTACAGCGTTATAGGTTCAAACTGCGTCATAGAAGATAATGCAAAGATTCTTGCCTCTTACCTTTTCAACGGTGTATGTATAGGAAAGAGTTCCAATATCTCAGGAGGCGTAGTTGCAGACGAGACAACAATCGGAGAAAATTGTTCTCTTGAAAACGGAACTGTAATCGGGCATAAAGTGGTTATAGGCAAGAACTCAACCATACATTCCGGAGTAAAAGTTTGGCCTGAAGTAACTATAAAGAAAAATTCGAGTATAAAGGAAACTTTAACAAATCCCAATTATGATACCGCAAATGAAGGTTCGTAAAAAAGATAAATGCAGGTTCAGAATCAGAACTAAAGACTTAAAGTAAAGACTTAAAGCTTTCAGGGCCCAAGACTCATAATTCAAACTCGATTCTGGATTTTAACTTAAATTTATTTTTTATTTCTTTTATTTATAGGTTTTAGATAAGTTTAATTTTTTATATATATTCAGTAAGTCTTTCTGGTATTTTTAAATCTAATTTGACTTTTTTGTGTTTATTTAAATATATAAATTAATAAGATAGGTTTTAATTACTAATTTTTTAATTATTAAATTTTTAATTATCAAATCTTTAATTATCAAATCTTTAATTATTAATCTTTTTTAATTTTTTGATAGTACTTTAATTTTTCAATATATTTATTTTTAATTTCATCTAATTTTTAATAGAACTATTTTTATTCCTATTTATTCCCACTTATTCCTATTTATTTAAACAATTACCTTTATTTTTGAATAAGTTGAATTATTATCGAAAGCAATTTTCCAAAAACTGTATAAAAACCATTAAGTTATAAAGCATTATCACTTTTACATATATTACTTATAAAATTACCTTCAAATTAGTCTTAAATTTCATTCTTTCTTCACTTTGCTGTTCTTGATATAAAATTTAAATAAATTGAAAAATTTAGACAGATGGCAATGAATAAGTATAAAAAATGGTTTGTTACAGCGTTGTTTATCAGCGCTGTCTCAATTATTCTGGTTACCAGTTTGACTTTTAACTCTGATACACTGGAGGCCCTGAAAAAAATTAAATTTGAATACTTTGTGGCAGCAGCGTTTAGCCATATTCTTCTCTATTTTATCTGGGGTTTCAGGGTTCAGGCTCTTTGCAAAGCGCTTGGGCATTCCGTAAGTTCAATGAAAATGACGGAAATGGTTATCTCAAGTACTTTTGTTGGAGGGATTACTCCTGCTTTTGCAGGTGGAGAGCTTCTGAAAATGCATCTTCTGAATAAACATGGGATTCCGCTGGGCAGGGCAACAGCAGTTGTCGTTGGAGAGCGCCTTTTAGATGCTCTTATTATTTTTTCCTGCCTGCCTCTTGCTCTGTATATTCTTGAAGATACGCTTTCGAATTATAAACTGGATTTGGCGTTCTTAATCGCGAATTTTTTGCTTTTTATCAGTTTATTTCTCTTTATTTATGCAGTCTGGAAGCCTGAAAAAGTAAAAAATGGCCTTCATAAAGTTCTGGAAAACCGGATTATAAAAAAACTTATTTCGTTTGCAGGAAAAGGAGCAAACAACAGGGCAAATATTTCATTAACCGACCTTACCAAGCATATAGATAGAGAAATAGATTATTTCCATGGCAGTATTAAACTCTTTTTTTCAGAAGGAAAAAAAGGCCTCCTGCTGGGTTTCATTTTTACTTTACTTTTCTGGGTAGTAGATTTTTCCTTGCTTGTCCTTATTCTCAGGGGGCTTTCCCAGAACCCTTCTATTCTTACTGCCTTTGCAGCGCAGGTGATTCTGGCAGTAATTATAATAATTCCTGCAACTCCGGGAGCTAGCGGGGTTGCAGAATTAGGCGCAGCTTCAATTTTTTCGATTTTTGTAAGCTCATCTCTCCTTGGAATCACAGTAATTGCCTGGAGAACCCTGACATATCATCTAAACCTTCTATTAGGAGGGCTTATGAGCTTGAAAATCTTCAGGGATATGGACCTATTAAAAAAACTGGCTGGAAACTCTATCGACTCAAAAGAAGCTCAAAAAGAGCCCGAAAATATTTTTTGACCTCCGGGAGCACTTGCAATCACTATCCAATATTTCTATAGCTTTTTTCCGATAAAATTTACATGGATTAAAATAACAGATATTTATCTTGACGCTGGTCTAAATTAGGGTTGATCTAAAAGTTGATCTAAATTAACATTGATCTAAATATCTCTCATGTCTACTTTAATATCTGTCATAAAAAGGCATAATTTATATTCATCCTTACAAACTATTTCTCTTCATGAGCTCTGAAGGATTATTTTTTGAAGTCCTGAGAAAAAGCATACATCTTGTCTCTATTCTTATTGTGCTCATTTACGAATTTTTCGGAAAAGAATCGGTTCTCTGGGTTCTTATGCTCTTTCTAATAACTGTCCTCATTCTGGATTATTTCAGGTTAGAGCATGGGCTGAGGATCCCCCTATTTTACATAATGTATAGGGGAAAAGAAGCCAACCGTCTTGGGGGCCATATTTTCTTTGCCCTTGGGGCAATTGCTGTAATCTCCCTTTTTAGCAAAGAAATTGCATATTCTGCAATTCTTATGACAACTTTTGGGGACATGGCTGCAGCCTTGATAGGAAAATTTTATGGCAAAAGGCGGATTTTTAAAAATCTTTTCAAAAACGATAAGTCAATTGAGGGCTCTGTTTCCGAATTTTTTATTGATTTTTTTATAGCCCTCCTGATAATCGGGAATCCTGTAATTTCCTTTGTGATGGCTTTTTTTGCAACCCTTATAGAAACTGCAGTCAATAAAATCGACGACAACCTTATGATCCCTATTTTTTCAGGATTTTTCGGGCAGATAACCTTAATTCTTCTGAAATATCTGTAAAATCCATTTTGCTTAACTTCTGGATACATTTATATTAAATTTATCCGAGAAACCTGTAATAAGGAACCTGTAATAAAAAGAACCATTAGTTAGTTTCTTACTAAATTTATATAAAATCCGTTAAGATGGTAAAATTAGTAGGATTCTTAACACTGAAGAACAGAAAAAGGAAAATAAGAACAAAATCAAGAGAAAAATCTGGAAAAAATTTGAAAAAGGGAAAATGCTGGAGAATAAAAGTAAAATAAAAAGAAAAGAGCATTAATTTTAATTATATCTTTTCTTTGTCTCCATTTTCTCTTTATTTTGTCTTTACTTTGCCTTTATTTTCTCTTTATTGCAAAGAGAGTGCAGAAGGTCACGAATACTCTATTTTAAAGAGTAGGGCGGCCTCCTACAATTTGATTTTCTTTAATTCTCCTTTTAAGGTTATTATTTTATATTTTCCTGCTTCATTCTCCTGTTTCGTTGGGTATTTTATTAAGTTTTCTCATTTCTTTAAGACGTCTGGCAATAATTTCACTTAAATAAAGAACAAGGGCTGCAAGCAGGACATATACTTTCAGGCTTACAGGTTCTGTAACTTCCCTTTCTGAGTTTTGTCTTGCATCTTTCAGGAGAAGAGCTCTTGCTTCCTGTTCAGTATATATTTTTCCTCCCGTAGCAACAATTAGGGGTTCAATATCTTGGTTTATCCCTATATCTCTGTACTCAAGCGGGTAATTTACTGCGAGCGGATAACCTGAGATATCATGGATTCCGATCCTTTCAGGGTTTACGCTGGTTTCATATGTATTTCTTCCTGTTAAAGCAAGCTCAAGCGGGGTTCCATCAATTTTTAACTGGGGAATTCCTTCATCATACATAATAAGGGTTAAATTTGAAGGAGTTCCGAGCCAGGTGTCAGGCGCATCCAGGACAGCTCCTTCTTCAGCTCTTGGATTTCCTATAGCCCAGTTTGTCATTCGCGAAATAAGTTTGGCACTTGACCCATTGTAAAGGCCACTTGCCCAGAAGGTTCCCTCTCCTGCTCCGTTATCCGTCGTAAGTGCTGCAACTCTGCCGAGTCCGAAACGCCATGTAGTAAGTACAGGTTTTCCAGTTGCAGAAGTAATAACCAGACGTTCGGCTCCAGCTTTTGGGGTAACGTCATTATATCCTGTGATATTTGAGGTAAGATTCACATTTCTGGTAATGAAACTTTCAGGCGAATAAGCAAAAAGCGAATATGAATCAAGAGTTATATTTTCCTCTTCCTCTTGATCCGGGGGCGTTTCTATTGGCCCAAGGTCAATATTTACTCTTTCCGGTTCCTGGCCGTCTTCCGTTCTGTTAATTAGCATATAATTATTTTCAAGACCGATTTCCTGCATCATCAGTTCAGCATAATACTGCTTGGCTTGGTTGGTTCTGCTGGGTGCAGAGGATTTGATCTGAACGAAATAGAGGTTTACGCCCATTGCTTTCAGGTCTTTTGCGACCTCAAGGCTTGGCTCATAGGAGTCTTCAATTGCTCCGTCCGAGATAACAATGGCTTCAAGTTTCCCTTCTTTTCCTGCAAGCATCTCTTTTGCGATATTGAGCCCCTGGTCAAGAGAGGTTTCACTCTGCTCATCTGTGCTCAGGCGCCTTATTCTTTCTTCCAGGACTGCCTGATTCTGGGGAAGGCCAAGAAATACAAAGCCTCCTGAGACATCATATGCCTGGCTTCCGAATGCAATAACTGCAACATTTGCATCCTTAAGGTTCTCGTTTTGCAGGATATGAATGGCATTTCCTAAAATATCTCCCTGAGTCCCATGATCTCGTGTACTTGGGGATACATCCAGAATAAGAATAAGGTTCCTGCCCCCTTTATATTCGGAAGGCTTTGAAAGTACTGGCAGGACTTCTTCAAGCGAAGAATTAAGGTAGTCCCCAAAATTATAGGCTCTTTCACCTCCCACAACAACCAGCCCACCTCCATTGCTGACATATCTTTTGATCTCCGCCATTTCGGCTTCGGAAAGTGCGTTGATGTGCTGGTTGTCAAGCACCAGAACCTTGCTGTCATTAAGGGCATCAATCCCGCCAGGATATCTGCTAACACTGGTTACCTCATAAAGGCTGTTAAGCACCTGAGAAAGAGGAGAATTCGGCTCATTGGTAACAAGGGTAATTTTGGGTTTTGGAATTACATACAGGGATCTGGTAAACTCATTATTAATTTCATTTAAATCTTCTCCAGATGGGGTAATCCTTACAGTTAGGTTATGAGCTCCAAGAGTATTAAAGGCCTGATTAACCGGAATTGTATTATTGATATTGCTTCTACCCTCTAGGGTAAACTGCCTGCTTTGAGAAAGCTGGCCGTCTACTAAAATTTCGAGGAAATAACTGACATTTTGTTCGGAAGCCTGCCTTACAACTATCTCAAACTCATTCTGGTTATCCACAACAACAGTCTTGTCTCCAAGAATTTCGACGCTGAGATCGTTTGCCTGGAGCTCGGGCTGAACAAGATAAACCGGAGTCTTGGTATCTCTTGCAAATTCCAGAGCTTCAGCAAGACTTTTTCCTGCATTGTTATTTCCATCACTGACAAGAACTATCTGGTTCCCTATACCTGAATACTGGGTTACTGCGTCTCCAAGTGAGGTTTTATCGCCTGTTAACTGGACAAGGGATGTAGGGGTATTGGCTGTAAAAGCTTCGTATAGAGTAGTCCCTGTTTCATTCGGGAAAACTCCCATACTTGCAGTCTGGTCCTGAACTAATACAAGGGAAGGGTCTTCTTCATTTACCGTCTGGGTAACTGTGACAAAGGGAGCAGCCAGAGCCAGTACAAGCAAAAAGGCTACAAGCATTCTCCATTCTACAAGCTTTGTTTTTGTTTTTCTCAGAAAATAAAACCCGGCAATAAGCACAGGAATTATGAGGAGGAGCATTTCCGGGTGTTCAAGCGAAATATTCATAATTCTCCCCTCTGGCGGACAATCAGGATTTCAAGTAATATCAGCAGGAACATGATTGCTATCAGGTAATTCGTAATATCATTTTTGGCAGTATAACTGTCGGCCCTTACAAGTTTTGGCTCATCTTCCGCAACTGCCCTTTCAATTACTTCTGAAGCATCAACAGTAGTATTGGATTCCGTATCGCTATAGAGGTTGACTGCAATTTCTTTTCCTGCAATCCTGTAAATTCCGGTTTCCTCAAAGAGGACACGGTTCGCAGTAAAAGTTTTTGTTGGGGTCTGAATTTCTTCTGTACGCGACAGCGAAGTTAATGTGCCAGTGTTCTTGTTATATTCAGAGATATCTCCTGTCCCTCCAAGCCACTGCACGAGTTTTATCCAGAATACAGGATATTCAGGCAGGTTATGGAAATTATTCCAGGAATTATCTCCAAGCTCATCATTGAATCCCATATAGAAGACTGTCCCTCTTCCTACCTGCCAGTAACTCAGGGCAGGAACCCCATTTTCAAGGCCCATAAGAGTTGTTGAGCCTGTCCTTTCTGTTACATTCAGGTATCTGCGCACTGAAATTTCATTGGTTCTAATCTCCTGCGTGACACTGCTCTGCAGGATCTCTTCAACCCTGAGCCCATTTTCAGCATCATCTATTTTGAGAGGTTTCACAGGCAGGATCTTTATAAGATCAACTTCGGTCTTTTCAGGCACAAGAGCCCCACTTGCAATAAAGACTGCATTTCCCCCGTTCCTGACATAACTCTCAATTCTTTCGATTGAAGCGTTTGCAATAGGAGTTTCTTTTTGCGCAAGCACGACAAGCGTGTAGCCGCCAAGCTCAGAAGGCACAGATTCTGAAACAGTCAGGTTGCTGTTCGGCAGCAAGGAAAGGGCAGTTTTCGAGGGCAGCTTTCCATTATCAGTAACATATAGAATATTCTGGTTCGAAGTATCCGGGATTGAAATATATGCCTCGTTATCCACAGCCAAAGCATCATCTAAATTCAGCCGGACTGTTGTAATGCCTGGCCCGAGATTTCCCAGAGTAAACTGGTTTGTCCCGCCTGCGGGAACTTCAAGGGAAAAAGAGGTTGCGTTTTCCGAATTAGCTCTTCCTGTCTGGATTTCTACGATTTCATTCTGGTTCTTGTAATTTTTAATTACTCCTGTATACCCGTAATTTCCATCTGTAGCTTCAAGCCAACCATTGATTATTCCTATATTTTCGACAGGACTTCCTACTTTTACGAAATTGACTGCTATGCCGTAAGACTCAGCCAGGTTTTTGGAAGCGACAGGATCTTCTCCTTTTGAGTCCCCAAAATCCGAAATAACAATTATTCTCCCTCCTTCCTGAGATAAAAGGCGCATTCCTGAGCTAATGGCTGCTGATAGGTCTGCAATGCCTGCTCCCGGCTTAACCTTCCCGAGGACATCTCGTGCAGTAGAGGCATCTCCTCCTTCAAGCACAGACAGAGGAATATCCGAAGCAAGTATTATACTGGTTTTTTTGCTTACATATCCGTCAGCAATCCCCACAGCATCACTGAATCGGGATTGAGCCTGCATACTTGCAGAGCTGTCGAGGATAAGTACGGTATGCTCTCCGCTAAGGGGCTCCTGCGTATTATAATAATAGCCAGCAGCAGCAATGGAAAGTAAGATTAGCATGAGAAGCTGGATCAGGAAAAGAGGATCCTGGACTATCTTTGTTAAAGAAGCATAAACTCGTTTTCTTTCTCTTTCGAGCTTAAGGACAAACATCAGAGAAGGAATTGAAAGTACTGCTGGCTTTGGGCGAAGCATATAAAGAATAATAAGTGGAATAATGCTCAGAAGGGCAGCAAGGGCATAAGGATGTTCAAAAGGCATTTCTAACGGCGCCCCCTTCTCCTGATTGTATAGTAAAAGGCATCAAAAATAGGAGTATCCGTTGTGAAATTATAAAACTCAGCTCCTGTCTTCATGCAGGCCTTTTTTATTCTGGCGCTGTGGTCCTCAAGTTTTCCAAGATATTTTTCCTTGAAGCTGTCACTGACATAAGTCCTGACCTCTTCTCCGGTCTCAAGATCTACAAGCTTGCTGTTTCCCTTCAAAGGCAGCGTCTTTTCCGTAGGGTCAAGCACCTGGATAAGAATGAGATCGTGGTCAGATAACCTGGAAACTGCTGTTTCTATTGCTTCGGGTTCCTGCAAGAAATCCGAAATAAGAATTACAAGAGACCTTGACTTAATTTCGCGGCTGTATTTAAGGACTGCTTCCCCAATTGAAGTCTGTCCTGAAAGTTCAAGTTCAGTCAGCCGCTCAATTGCTCGCATAAGATTTTTTCGGCCGCGCCTTGGTTTATTTATGTCGATATCCTGCGTAAAAGTTGAGATTGCAAACCTATCATTGTATTTTGTTACCATATAGGCATAGCCTGCAGCAAGCATTGCAGCATATTCAAATTTTGAAACCCCTTTTTCGGGATAGTCCATGCTTTTACTGGTGTCCAGAAGGATATGAGTTGTGAGCGTTTTTTCTTCCTCAAACTGCCGCACATACAGTTTTTCGGTTCTTGCATACGCTTTCCAGTCAATATCTTTTAAATCGTCATTGGAATTGTATTCTCTAAACCCGATGGTATCAATGCCGTGGCCGCTTCGGGTAGAAGGCCGGTTTCCGGCATAAACTGTTGACACCCGCTTCCGAACAGAGAAGGTAAAGCGGTCAAGCTGCTTGAAAAAGTCAGTTTCGATCTTTTGTCTTGTGCGAGTCATTCTGGATCGTCAGTTGTAAGCCTGGTTAGAGAGTTCGGTTAAATATTTTGATTCTAAGAATCTGGTTACCCTGGTTACCCCGGATTTGAGAACTCTTTTTATTCTTTTTTATTTTATTTTTCTGATAATTTCTTCAATGGCCTGGTCAGGAGTCATTCCACTTCTTTCGGCTTCGAAAGTAAGGATAAGCCTGTGCCTGAGCACAGGGTATGCCAGGTAATCAATATCTTCTTTACTTACAAAGTTCCTGCCTTCAATAAGGGCTTTTGCTTTTGCAGCAAGAATCAGGCCAATTGAAGCTCTTGGAGAAGCTCCGTATTCTATGTGTTCTTTATCTTTTCTTGTCATTCCAACAATTGAAAGCACACGCTGCTTGAGTTCTTCTGAGATAGGAACCTGCCTGGTAAGCCTCTGTAAATCGAGAAGGGTAGATTTATCCAGGCCTCTGGAAATTTTGGGGGTTTCAGCCTTTGTATATCGGTTTACGATTTCGAGTTCTTCTTCATATGAGGGATAATCTACAAGGATTTTTAAGAGAAAACGATCAAGCTGGGCTTCGGGAAGAGGATAAGTTCCTTCCATTTCTATTGGGTTCTGCGTGGCAAGAATAAAAAAAGGCCTGTCCAGTAAAAAAGTATCATTTCCAACAGTTACCTGCTGTTCCTGCATAGCTTCAAGGAGAGCAGACTGGGTTTTTGGGGAGGCCCTGTTAATTTCATCTGCAAGGATAACGTTTGCAAAAACAGGTCCGGGCTGGAATCTGAATTCTTTTTTATTATCTTTTTCTTCAATAACATTTGTCCCTGTGATGTCCGAAGGCATAAGGTCAGGAGTACACTGGATCCTGCTGAACTTTAAGTTCATTGCCTTTGAAACCGTAGAAATCATAAGAGTTTTTCCAAGCCCCGGGTTGCTCTCAACAAGAGCATGCCCTTCACAGAGAATTGCAATCATTATCTGTTCGACTATTTTATTCTGGCCCACCACAACATTTCCTATCTCTTCAAAAAAGCTTTTGAAAATCCTGCCGGCGTTCTGATAGGTTGTGGCAGCCTGCGCAGAGTCGATATTTTTCTCATCCATATCCGCTTCACCCTTATTTACGAAGTTTTAATTTAGTGAAAGTTAATTTAATTAATATTTCTGCATTGTTATGAAAACATACATTACGGTTTAGAAAAGCCCGTTATTTAAAAAACTGTTTTCAGGTAATATTGATTAAACCGAATTTCATACAGTTTTCAACCGGACCATGACAATGTAAGTCAAGTTCATTTGAACCTGAATTCATTAACTGATTGATAATCAAATTTTAGAATTTATGAATTTAATAAGTTATATCTGTTGAATTAAATTCCCAAATTTTATTCATTTGCAAGGCTTTCGAAATAGCTTTGAATAACGCTCCTGTATCCTTCAGGCAAGTTCTCATAATAGGCCTGAGAAGCAATAGCCTCCGGGTTTTCAAGATCCGACTGGCTAAACGATTGGTTCATCTGCTCCCCTTCCTGCTGGCTTGTAAAACCCTGGCCCGCACCCGGAGGAACTTTCAGGTCAACATCTTTGCCTTCTACAACGATAACAGCAGGCTCTTCACTATAAAGTCCTTCCTGGCTCTCATTGTTTGAAGTCCCTCCGTTTTCCTCTACAGGATAGAGATCAGGGTTCGGATCTGAGATTAAAGGAATGTCCTCAATTACTCCATCAAGATCAGTCGGGCTTATATTTGTCTGAAATCCCGTACCTGCAATTACGGCAAGCACTGAGAGTGTAAAGACTATTACAAGCATATCCCTTGTGAGTTTTCTTCTATCCAGAAATGAAGAGGACTTTACACCTTTCGAATCTATAATTACGCTGCCTACAAGATCCCGGACAATTATATTGTCCGTATGTCGGTTATCATAGGCTGTCCTCAATCTTTCTTTAAGGGCCGGGTATTGTTCTTCTATAAGATAAATTGCGTCTTTCTTTTCAGCCCTGTGATATCTTATAGCTGTAAGGAGCAGGGAGATAATGAGAGCAAGGAAAATCAGTCCGAGGGTTTCAAAAAGCACTTCAAAACCCAGGATATTGTACCTTATACCCGTATAAGGTTCGAAGATGCTGAATATTAAAAATAAATCTCTCATATTAAAAATTACGAAAAGGATATAAATGACCAGAAAAATTGCAAGGGTATCTGCCAGTATATAGAGGCCTCTATATTTTTTCAGATCCGATTCGTGTTTGTTTACTATATTTTCGAGTTCCAGAGCCATCCCGCTCCCTTTTGCATCAAGAGATTCCAGAGCTAGTGATAATACGATAATGTGAATATTTCACAAAAACATACGAAGATACTAAAGAAAGATATTCTAGAAAGATAGTAGATAAATATACTATATAAAAGTACACGTTCCAGGCCAAAACTTTCCAAATTATTTGTGCAATTATAATTTTTATACAAGTAAATGCTTGGTATAAATGCCTGGTATAATTGTAAGTTTAATATATAAACTGCATTTTAGTCATTACTTGATTTTTGACCTATCTTTGGCTTTCAGAATCAGGCTTGGTTCTTATTTTTATATTCTCTTGCCTTACTCATCAGTTTATTTTTATTTTTCTTCTTTTTGATTTAATCTTATTTCTAATTTATTTTTTTGAATTAATTTTGTTTTTTGTTTATTTTTTAACTTCTATAATTTCAATGTGTTTTATTAATTTAAAATCTGGTTTTTATAAACTTGACCTAATTCTCTTTAATAGTTTTAATTTCCTCTAATTTCGCGAATCAGTTCTAATTTCCTGATTTTCCTTTACCCATTAATTTTATTTCCCGTTAATTTTTTGATCTTTAAAGCTTCAAATCAGCCGTCTTAAAAGAAGAATAAATAGCAGAATAAGATCCGAGTACCTTTAAGGTATCCGTTTTAGCCCTTATTTCTTCTAAAGCCCCTTTTATAATCGAATCACCTGCATACCCCTGGAGATCAATATAAAAATAATAATCTCCAAGTTCCCTTTTTGAAGGCCTGGATTCGATTTTGGTCAGGTTGATTTTTCGCTTTGCGAAAGCCCCAAGGATTTCATATAATGCTCCCGGCCTGTCTTTCTCAAGATATACTATAATAGATGTTTTATAGATAGATGCTTCACAAATGAATCTTTCACAGTCCTGCGGGTCAGAATCCCCAGACTCAGATTCATGTTCCGATTTCTTCCTTTCTGAAGATTTATCAGAAGAACTTTCAGGGCAAAGAAGGGGCAAATCTTTGTCTTCTGACTCTTCTTTAGCGTTTTTAATGGCAAGAAAACGGGTATAGTTTTCTTTTCGGTCCTGAATATTTGAGAGTAAAATTTTTAAATTATAGCATTCGGCAGCCTCAGGAGACGCAATTGCAGCCATTTCTTCAAATTCGCCTGAAAGCCTAGCTGCATGAGAAGTACTGCCTGTACTTCGGAGTTCGGCCTCAGGAAAATGCTGCTTTAGAAAATGCCTGCACTGAGCAAGCCCCTGGGGATGAGAAAGAATCACCCTTATATCTTCAGGCCTGCCTTTTGAAAGCAGGCAGTGCTCGATTTTCACAACTATTTCTGCAATTATTACAATTTCTTTTTCTAAAAGAAGGTCAAGGGTAACGCCTACTGAACCTTCTATCGAGTTTTCCACAGGAATTATCGAAATATCTGATTTTTCCTGCACTGCAGCCAGAAAGGCATCCTCTATATCTCCAAAATATTGAAATTCTATGTCAGTAAGGTTATTTTTTAAAACCCAGATTTTTGCAGCTTTTTCCGAATACGAGCCCTCAGGCCCCAATACTCCAATTCTCATCTAAGGGTTATTTGGAGGGATAGTAATAATATTTTTTGCATCCGAGTTTCGCTTCGGAAGCACGAGGTCTGTTTCGCTCACTTCGTTCGCTCAAGCAGACTACATATTAAAATTTATGTTTCTTTTCGGTTGCTTTGCTCGCTCTTGAGGACTAATTTGATAAATTTTGTAATTTACTTCATATTTGGGATATATTAAATAAGCCAACTTTTTAAAACAAAATTGCTTGTTGCTTCGTATTTAAAATCTATTTTTACCTTTTTTCCATCTTTTAATATTTTCTTTTGTATGTTCTTTTTCGAAAGGGCCCGAGCAGAGCTCGGTGGAAAGAGAGTTTAGAGTATTTATTGGTCTCAGGTTAGGTTTTTATTGTGGTTTGTTTCCTTAATTTTGCGAATTGAAAAAGAGTTTTTCGTGTCTAAGTAACTGTTGAACTTTGGTGTTGGGATTAATAAAATCAAAAAATCAAAAAAACTAATAATCTATGAATTCATTTCCTTTTTATTTACTTTTTATATTAGATAAAAGGGGTTCCGGGCTCAATGATTACAGAACCCGGATTTTGTTGCTTTTAGTGTTTTTTGGGTTAATAAGTCCGCTCTACAGTGTATGTAACTTTCTTGGAGCCGTTGGCAGGGACTGTTACTTCCCATTCGGCAGTAAAGGCATCTTTTTTGATGTAGGGGTCAGAGCTTTTTGTGATTTTCCAATCCCCGTAGAAATTTTCTACAATTTTTACTTTCTGGGCTTCTGGTTTATGGTTTTTGAGTTCGGTTTCGTAGCTTTCTATCCAGGTATTCTGGCTTACTTTATTATATTCGGTCTGGATTCTTTTGCCTGTTACGTCAAAGGCGTTTCCTATGGTAGCCCTTATTTCTTCATCTTTTGGAGTATGTTTTATACTGTCTTCTCCAAGGAACTGAAGCTGGCCTTCGGAATCGGCTTTGTATACCCTCATAACTCCTGCAGGGAGGGGCATCCCAAGGCCATTTCCTTCTGAGTTGGTGAGGTTCAGCATAACCTTTACACTCTCGCCCTCGGAGGGGGCAAAGATCAATTCTTTTATTACGGGCACTGAGGCTACAGAGAGTAAAGAGAGTTGTTTAGTCTGGTTATTCTTTAGAGTAGCTGGTCTGTCAAGAGTGTAGAGATGATATTCAAAAAGGGACTCCTCAGCAAAGCCTGCTTCTGAAGAATCCTCGGCTCCTTTATATGTCTCTTCTTCAGCAATCGGACGTTCAGGTGAAGGTACAGGTATGCGGTGAACTTCCCCTGCAACCAGCTTCAGTTTGGCATTCTCATAGGTTGTGCCTGCTGCGTTATCCACACTAACCCAGCCCTGGATATCGGCTTTTGTGTCGTTTGCATTTGTCTTAACGATGTAGTCTGCTTTCCAGCTCATTCCACCTGTAAGATAAGAAGTCAGAACGTCACGGTTTCCTGCAACCGGGGAATAGATTTGCCAGACCAGGGTTGGTTTTGTAAGCAGGTCTGCAGAATCAGGAAATTCTACTTTTGTAACTTCGGATAGAGTTACGACTTTCCCGTCAGTTAACCTGAGCACGACCCCTCCATCAGAACTGAGAAGAGTACCTGTATATGTATTTCTCTGGTTATCCCCGTCTTTGCCTGTTACGATAACCTCTTTATCAAGGAACTTTTCAAGGAGTTTTTCGCTGCTTACAAGGTCATACTCATAATTTTGTTCCAGGACTGCGGTATCTTTATTTTTAGTGTCCTCAAACATTACTGAAGTCGGATCTATAAAAGCAGCAACATCAGTGTATTTTATTTCATTAACCCCTGAGTTAAGGCTAAGGCTTCTTTTTTCTTTTACCAGGGCAAGGTTTTCGTTATAAACAGTAACCTCAGTTCCTGTCTCGGCTTCCGCAGCGTTTGCAGTTTCTGCAAATAAGTTTAAAGGATTTTTTTCCTGATTTTCACTTACTGCGTCCGCAGCTGAGCTTATTCCGTTAGCCGGGGTTTGAGCTTTCTCTATTTTGGCTGTAGTCCCAAAATCAAGATGTGTAGAGACTATAAATGCGCCTGCAACACAGAGAAATACTAATATGAATAAGAGGTAACTTCCTTTCATTCTCATAAAAGTAAATAGGGGACTGTCTTATTTATATGTGACTTTAACTGCGGATCTGTTTGAAGTTATTATTTGGATTTTTAATTTATGAACACATAATTTAAATAATAATTCTAAAAAAGTATAAAAGCAAAATCAGTTAAAACTAAACTCGCTTTTCTTGCAAAGACAGACCGAACCAGGCTGAATAAAATCCCATGTTGTTCCTCTGTTGCGGGGAAATACCATGACTATTGAAATATTGAAAATGTTAGCCAAGAAAAAAGAAATTAAATATGAAGAAAAATATTTACATGTTTGATTAATATGTGAAGTTAATATTGTTACATAATAAATAAATTTCTCTACTCAATACATTAATATCGTCAACGAGGGCCAGTCCTAAATAGGGTATATGTTTCTTAGGTTTTTTGCATTTATTAGGGCTACAATCGGCAGAAATTTGCATATTCACGTGAAATATAGATAGTACGATAAAGAAAAGTGTAGCCTTGAATTCAAAAAATATTACAGATTTTGCAAGGGTTTTGTATAGAAAAGCCTGACAGTTAGAAAATATGAATGAAAATATTTTCTGAATTCTGTGTTTTAGTAAATTCATTCAAAATATATTGTCTCAACATTTTACTCTTTTGTATTTGGCAAATATAAATATTAGAACTAGGTAAATTACAAAAAAATTTCGAAATATTGAAATACTTTTTTAATATACAATGACATATGCTCAGTGATATTTTAAGTTATGATACTTTAAACTCTATTAAAAGTTTTTTATATGCTTTTATAAATCTAATAATCCTATTAATAATATTTTATATTATAGGATATGTTTTCAAAAAAGTTCTTGAATTTCTACTTGAGAAAGCAGATGATACATTTGACTTTGCATCTGAAATTGTGGCTACTAGTTTAAAGTGGATTTCAGAAGTAATTTTTGTTTTGGGTGTGCTTTTTCTTACGTTTGTAATTGTTATATATGCTTTTTGGCTTTTTATCCCAAATAGTTTATATATAGACTTAAATGCCAATAATCATAACGCTGAAATTGATTTATCTAATATTGCAATCGAAGGAACGTATGTCGAAACTAACACTGGTTATTTAGTAAAACCGAATTTACCTTTCCCGCTTCCTGTAGTTCCTAGATTACCCATTACAAAAATAGATAGTACTCATGTCAGTCTGCTGCGTTTAAAATTTATTATGAAATCGCCAAAAGAAATAAAAGGGCACCCTGTGGAAATTAATGAACGCCTTCTTGTACTCAATCCTAATGGGGTCTACAGTTTTGTTCCTGATAGAGGATAAGCTATTGTTATAGTTCCTACTCCGTTTACAATTTTGGTTTTTTGATAGATAATCCCGTTTCTATTATCTATTAATAAAAGCCTTGAATGATTCTGTAATGTCTTCTTTCTTTCCCTGCACGTAGAAATAGCTCTAAGAGACTAGATTATTTCCATCAAAAGGCTCTAGTTTTTTGCAAATAATTTATTCCATTTGAATACTCAGCATCTTACTGCGGGGATTAAAAATAGGTATCTGGCCAGCATCACAACTAATTGATTCAAATTCAAAACAATACCTTTGACCGATTTCAAAACATACTATTTTTAAAAAGTTAAGAATATTGTGATCTAAAAGGTCTCTACGGTATTTTATACAGAAAACCATGTGGTATTGAAACTTATAGACATAATGATCTGCATGTTTTAATTATATCCAAACAAAAAAGTAGTTGAGAGTATAAATTATAGTTCCGGTCGCAAATATTTACACTCATTTTAAAAAAGCCAAAAATGTAATGATTTAGAACATGTTTAATTGGATCTCTCAATTTTAAGTGTAATTCTTTGCGAGAATAACTATAGTTATTTAAAAATGGTTTTGAGGAAGATTTGTTGGAGCTAAATCAAAATACTTTCCGTCACATGTATGCAGGTTATTAACAGTATAAAAGCAAGAAAAAAATTGAAAAGATATTATACAATTAGAAAACAACTCTGGAGAGGAGAAATGTGGAGCGACGGAGGGTACATCAGAGTGGTTGGTAAAGGTACAACTGCTGATATCGTCAATTATATCCAAAATTAAGGAAATGAAGAAGAAAAAGAAACATATAAATAATTGAAATAATAGGTTTTGATTGATCAGTAAGCCAGAAGCGAGGGCGTGAACATACTCCGTTGTTTCCAGCAGGGGATGTGCTCTCGTAACTTTAGTTATTTTTTTATTAAATTAATCTATAATTAAAAGATAAAAACTGGGATATAATAAAAAGGAAAAGAAAAAAAGCTCAAAAGGTTCTTTTTTAAATATTTATTAGATATATCCGCATTTTTCAAGCCAGGTAAGAGACTTTATCCATTCTCCTTTTGGCTCTCTTGAGGTTCCCACAACTAATCTTTTCATCTCTCCCACTTCTTCAATTATCCCGGCTGCTTCGATAAACTCTCCGGGCAAAGCCTGGCCTGCATAAGTATGGGTGTAAGAGAGGACATGGTCAATCTCTTCGTGTTCAATTTTATAATAGGCAGGACTGTCAAATGCAAAATCTGCGTTTGTAACCTCTGCCTCAATTTTCATTCTGATGGTATCTTTTCCGCGTAGAAGAGGTTCTTTAATCTGATCCCATTCTCTTACAAAAAGCAGGTCAAAATAAGTGTCTTCTACCATGCCCCTGTTGCCTTTTCTGGATTCATGCAGCATGAACTCCTCAAATGAGATATCAGGGATTCTTTTCCTGTAGATTCTCTGCCACATATCTTCATCAATTTCGGCTATCGGGCCTTCCTGCTTTTTTGCAGTGGTAATGGCATCTCTTGCCCTGAACCACATAGGGCCGTAAACTACAAAATCGATATCAGAAGTTTCGTTCTGAAGACCTGCAAGCAATGAACCCGTAACTCCCATGCTTGTCCTTGGGATTCCTGCTTCATCAAGTACCTTTACAATGGCTCTTACGCGGCTGTCTGAATTCACAAGTTCAGGGATCACATCAGAGGGATGAAGTACCTGTTTTATCTCAAATTCGGGTACTACATGCACATCCTGTACCCATTCGGGCCTGTTTTTTTTCATGAATTCAAAAGCGGGCCCAAAATCATATTTTTTATATCTTTTTCCTTTTAATTCCCTTTCTCCGTTTTCATCCGGAACATACCTGAGGGTGGCCCGGATGCCATTTCCGTCATTACGAAAATAGTCCGA
>JBNAKO010000125.1:0-23907 GCA_049706495.1 Methanosarcina sp.
AAACTCAGGTTTATGTTATTATATCTGGAATTTGAAATAATCAATTGATCTTATGATACGGAAAATGATTTTCAAAATCTTATTGATGTCGAATAAAAATTAGTTTTGGGATGAGCTCATTATTATTATTAGAGCTTCCTATTACAGAATTAAGTTTGAAAATCAGAACCTATCAGAAAAAAGGAATTTTGGGATAAATTTACAAACAAATAATAAAAATGTTAGTAAAAATTATTAAAATGATATTAAAATAAAATTAAAATAAAATTTCTAAATAAATTTAGAAAAAACACTTTTTATTAGTGTCATTAAATTTTTACATTTTAGAATTTTTTAGTTTTATAATTTTGTTATTTTCAAGGTCTTATAATGCTTTTTTTAATTTCCCATATTCTGAATTCAAATTCTTCTTTTTAATTCGGAGAACACTTTTTAATTTTATTTATAAAAAAACTATCTTTAGAATTTGTCTTTCATTTAGTAATAAATATTTAAGAGTTTATTTAGATAGCCTGACTATAATTAGTCACACAGTTAACTATAGTAACATTCTAGGGCAAAAAAACTCTATTTTAATCATTTTATCTGCATCTGTAAATGATAAGCCAGGGTTAGAATATTGCCTTGAATTATTAGAATTCCCAAGTTCCTCTATTCATTTCCCTACTTAATCATTAAATTTAAAGAAAGCCCGATTTAGAACAAAACCAGAAATCTAAACCGCATTTCAGAATAAGTTTTTAACAGATTTGTTAATAAAATGCGCGCCAAGTACGGGGGTTATAAGAAAATGTTATTTCGAATATCCAAAAACCAGAAATCATATATTATAAAGAATTGGATAATTAGGAGAAGTTCAGTATTTAGCTGTTGCTTCTTTTTCACGCTGCTACTTTTGTCGATATATCCAGCATGTGCAGATAATTCGACTTCATATTCACAGATAAATCTTCTGAATCCTGGATCTTCAAGCTCAGAAGGATATTCAGCAAATTCTAGCCATACGTATTCTAATGTACACGATAATCATGTATATGTAAATACAAGTTTCAAAACAGCGCCACTAGAGCCCGAATTTAGGGATTATCTTAAGTACCCGGAAAAATGGGAATCTCAGGCTTACGATTCAAAAGGTATATCAAGGAAATTAGGAATGTTGCCGTCTCCTGTATCTGTTTCCTGGCCAGAGAATTATCACTATAGCCAAGACTTTCAGCCTGATTCAGACAACTCTGGACCAGCTTCTACTTTTCAGTCATCAGGAGCATATCCGACTGAAAGTTATTTTAGCCTGGCAGATGCAAATAGAGTAACTCCTGTAAAAGATCAGGGCACTGCCGGGTCTTGCTGGGCTTATTCTTCTCTTGCCTCGCTTGATTCGTATCTAATCCCTGTAGATTCCTATCAATGGGACTTTTCAGAAAACAACATGAAAAATCTTCTTTCTAATGGGTATCCCGAGGGCTTTGATAGGACCCACGAAAGTGGAGGAAATGGATACATGGCAGCTGCATATCTCACAAGATGGACTGGACCTGTTCTTGAATCTGATGATCCCTACAATGCAGCCTCAGGAGTTTCTCCTACAAACAAACCATTACAGAAACATGTACAGGAAGTTTTTGTCCTCCCACCAAGGACCGGCCCTACAGATAACGGACTGATAAAAGAGATTGTTAAGGAGAAAGGCGGAGTCTGGGTGAGTTTTGTTGTGGATTGGAGCTGCTATGGCTCAAAAGAAGGATATAATTATGTAACATACTATAACCCAACTGTTGCATCTTATGGGGCATCCAGCCATGCAGTTTGTATTGTTGGTTGGAATGATAATTTTGACAGAAATCAATTTACTACAATTCCTCAGGGCAACGGGGCTTTTATTTGTAAAAACAGCTGGGGTACAGGTAGTGGTGTTAATGGGTCTGGCTACTTCTATATCTCGTATTATGATGCAAATCTTGCCAGACAGGACGGCTTTTCCGGGACAAAAGACCTGTATGTATTTACTGGAGAAAGCCCGGATACTTACAACGGTATTTACCAGTACGATCCTCTGGGATGGACAAATACCTATGGATATACCAATCTGAATACTGTCTGGGCTGCCAACGTCTTTACTGCAAGAGAAAATGAAACTCTCAAAGCCGTGGGTTTTTACACACCAATGCCTGACATAAACTATGAGATATCTGTATACCGCAGCCCTACTTCCTTACCGGTTGGAGGAACTCCGGTTTCCACAACTTCAGGCAGCTTCAAACTTCCGGGATACCGTACGGTTTCTCTAGGGCAGAATGTGCCTTTAAATAAGGGGCAGAGTTTCTCAATAGTGGTGAAAACCAGCTCAGCATCCGAGCTTAAATTCCCTGGTGAGGACAGAATCTCAGGATATTCAAGCAAAGCAGGAGCAAAAGTGGGAGAAAGTTATATCAGCCCTGATGGAACGAACTGGGCAGATCTGACAAGCTATTATCCAAATGCAAACTTCTGTATTAAGGGATATTCTGTTTCGGGTGCTCCTGGCTCAGATACTCAAGCTCCTTTGATAAGAAAAGTCAGTTTAAATACAACTACTCCAAAGACAGGCAATCTGATAAAAGTTACAGTGAACGCTACCGACAATGTTGCAGTAAGCTCGGTAGAAGCTTCCGGAACTTTACTTAACAGACTTAGTGCAGATCTCTGGGAAGGTACAATTACTGCAGTTTCAGGTACGCATTCCGTTAATATTGCGGCAAAAGACTCCGCAGGAAATGTTGCCTGGAACAATTCCACAAGTTATACAGCAACTGCTTCTGATTTCCAGGCTCCTGTAATAAGAACTGTTAGCTTAAACACAAGTTCTCCAAACACAGGAAGCCTTATTAAAGTAAGTGTAAATGCTACTGATAATATTGGGGTAATTTCTGTTGAAGCATCAGGGGTTTTGCTGAATCGTCCAAGTGGAGATTACTGGGAGGGTACAATTACTGCAGTTCAAGGTATTCATTCGGTAAATGTCTCAGCCAGGGACGCTGCCGGAAACATTGCCTGGAATAACTCTACAAGTTATAATGCAAGTACACCTGGTCCAATTATCGATACGGAACCTCCAAAAATAAATTCAATGTTCATGTATCCAGGAAATACAACCCGGAATTCTGCTATGAATGTTACAGTTAATGCTACGGATAATATCGGGGTTGTAAATGTAAGTGTAAATGGGGTTTTCCTCAAGAAGGATGGAAATCTCTGGAAAGGAAGTATAAAAGCCCCATCCACGGTTGGAAGCTGCAAAATCCCGGTAATTGTTCTGGATGCTGCCGGCAATAAAGCAGAAGGCTCTATGCCCTGTAATGTAGTTACAAGAAGAGGACAGCTCTCTGTTTCAATCAGTCCAGCAAGCCTGGCTGTTAAAAAAGGCACAGGTGGGAATCTACAGCTCACTGTCAAAAACAGTCAGAATATTGATGATACAGTCAGGGTACGTATAGCTATAGATACATCGCAGATTTCAACAAGAAGAGCAAACCTTGCCTGGTTCTCCTGGAATGAAAAAACTGTGGATCTGAAGGCAGGCCAGCAGATCACGCTTCCTCTGGAAGTAAAGGTTCCTGCAAATGTTACAGGCACTAAATCCTACCAGGTAAGAGTAAGTTCAGCTTACTCTACAACCAGCGGGTCAAGCAAAGGAAATTTAGTAATATCCTGATAGAATATGGTAAATTTTAGAGCAAGATATTAGAGTATCGGCTAGACTATTGACTATCCGGAAAAACAATTTCAATATCAAAATAATGAGGACCTGGCTAAAAAAATGTGATAGGATCCTCATTATTATACAATTTTTTTGCAAACCTGTTAACTATTTTATTAAATAGTAGAAATGAAAAATCCATTGTTTTATAATCCTTTATAAATATATTTAGAAAATTGATAAATGTAACTAATAATAATAATAATAATAATAATAATAATAATAATAATAATAATAATAATAATAATAATAGTAAAGTAATAATAGACACAATATATAGAATAATTCAAAAAAGGTTATTTGCTTCAATCAAACTGATAATCAAATTGATTTAATATTCAATCTGCTTTTTCTTCCAATTTGGTTTTCAAGTATTTTCAACATACTCTATATATCTTATTAGTAAGATATCTATATCTTAAATAAAGATCACAAGAGTTTGCTGTAGAAGCTTTTTGTTTTACTGCATATGATCATACATACGAAATTTAGTATGCATACGGAATAGAGGGAATTTCATGGAAAAAAGAGGGAAGCAATTCTTTATTTCACAATTATTCATATTATTTATAGTTTTTTTCTCAGTATTTGCTTGTCCAGTGGGAGCTGCAAACGAAGAAAACTTTCTTAAACGTACAAGTTCTGGGAATGCTTTCGGGGGAGGGGATAATGTCCGCATTGACCAGGATATAGAAGGCGATCTGGTTCTTGCAGGCTCCCTGCTCGAGATAAACGGAAAGGTTGCAGATGATTTTATTGGAGCAGGCGGGGAACTGATTGTTAACGGAAATGTCTCAGGAAACATTATTGCTGCCGGGGGATCTATCAAGGTAAACGGAGATGTAGGCGGAGATGTAGCAGCCCTGGGAGGACATATTTTCCTTTCAAAAGACAGTGTGGTAGAAGGTGATGTTTTACTTGGAGGAGGAGAAGTAACCCTTAACGGAGTTGTTAATGGGAATGGAGATATCTCGGCAAGCACATTTCGAACGGGTAATAATTTCAACCTTAAAGGAAACCTTTCTCTACAAGCTGAAAACTATCCTTCAAATCTGAATGATAAGGTTGAAGGAAATGTAAGTATCATACGAGAGACCAGAGCGGAAAATCAATATGAAAGCACTGCTGGGGGATTCTGGCTCTTTTCCTTAATTCTTGAACTTCTTTCTGCACTTATTATTGGTTTGATCCTTATCTATTTATTCCCTGATTTTATAAGGACTCTTACAGAAATAGTGAGTGATTCGACGTTAAAAGCAGGAGGTATAGGCTTTTTAATGCTTGTTTTCCTCCCGATACTTTCAATAATCTTACTTATTACCATAATTGGATGGAGTCTTTCGTTTGCAATTATGCTTTTCCTCTTCCTTGCAATTCTTATTGCGACAGTCCCTATAAAATTGCTTACAGGCAAAGTAGTGTATAATAGAGTTTTCAATAAAAATTCTGGAAAGATGACCTATTACCTTATAGGGGCACTTATATTTACAATTGTATATGCAATTCCGCTTGTTGGAGGAATTATACGCATTATTGTTCTCTTTATGGGGGTAGGAGCGATAGGGATCTGGCTCGGAGGACATATTAAATCACGAGCATAAAAATTACATTTGGCTATCTGATTATTCTAATGATGCCTTTTTAAACAATCCTGGCCAAAATGCAAATTAGAAAAATTCAGATTAACGAAAAATAAATCAAAATTTGACCAATTCTGGTCAAATTTATTTTTCACATTTTTTTAATTAAACATCAAATATAAAATAATGAGGCTATTCCAAAACCCACTTTTCTCTGATATGTTCTGATTTTTAAAACTTAATTCCATAATCAGAAGCTTAAATAATAATAATAATAATAATCTAAAACGCAATATTGGGAAAAATAATTTGGAATTTTGGGATCAGCTTAGTATAAAAGGAATATTTGATAGGAAGTAGAATGGAGAACAAAAAAATAAAATAGAATAAAATAAAAATAAAAATAAAATAAAAGAAATAAATGAAAAAATAATAGCACTAATATAATAAAAAAATAAGTAAATAAGTAAATAAGTAAATTGAAAAATCAAAAAAATAATACAAAAAACAGGGTAATATAAAATAACACAATAAACATAATTAAGCAAACTAAAAAGAAAAAATCTATTTTTGCTTAAATAGATTTAAAATTCTTATAATAATTTGTTATTTACCCGTCCTCAAGAAGTTTTTTCTGATAGCTTCTGCGAAGCACTTCTTTCCTGAATTTTTCAATTCCAAGTCTGTCAAGCAAATCTCCAAATCTTTCTCCATCAAGCCCTTCTCTTTTATAATATTCCAGGCTTTTTTCCAGAACCGAAAAGAGCTCTTCTTCATCTGCAAGTTCAAAAAGTCTTATTCCGTGTTTTGGCTGCCGCCCTCCATGACCTCCGACAAAGACATCACATCCGGTTTTTTCTGCCCTGAGAGCTTCTTTTTTGCAGGCCGCGATACAGAGTCCGCAAAGCACACATTTTTCTCTATCTATCAGGACTTTATCTTCGTGTACTTTTATTGCACCCATTTTACAGGTTTTTTCGCATCTCCCGCAGCTTACACAGTTTTCTTCTATAATTTCAGGTTTTGTTGTGCCCATTATTCCAAAATCGTTTTCCTGAGGCCGTACACAGGAAGAAGGACATCCGGTTATTGCAATTTTAAATTTTTTAGGAACAATTTTCCCAAAATATTTCTCATCTATTTTCTTTGCCAGTTTCTGGGTATCAATTAGCCCAAATCTGCAGATTTTATTTCCCTGACATGCAACAATTGCCCTTACCCGTTTTCCAGATGAACCCTCAAAAATCCCCTGTTCTTCAAGTTCACAGGTTGCTTCGGCTGTATTCTTATCTTTTACAAAAGGAATTTCAATTTGCTGTCTTGAAGTTATATGCACATAACCATACCCGTATTTTTCTGCAGCATCAGCAATTGCTCGCAGTTTTTGAGAATCAATTCTCCCCCCCACGGTTTTAAGCCGCATCGAAAATCTGTTTTCCTGCCTTTGAGGCAGAAGACCTTTGCTTTTAAGTGAAGATTTCCCTGCTTTTTTCTCAGAGCCTTTTTCGGATTCTTCAGATTCTTCGGTTGTTTGCTCTAATATTTGTTCCGATATTTGTTCCGATACCTGCTCCGATACTTGTTTGGGAAATTTTTCAGATAATTTTTCAGGTAGTCTCTCAGATATATTTTCAGTCATCTTCTCAGCCATATAAAATTAGTTGCCTAGAGGCATTATTATAATTTACCTATTAATTATAAGCAGGGATTAATTATAAAGGGTATTCTATGCTGGCACCATATTCTGAATTTATTTTTATTTTATTTATTCGGAGACAGAACTTAAGAAAAGAAATTAAAGGAAAGAAAAAACATTAAGTTGCACGAGAACCATATAAAGAAGAGTCCCTGTAAAAATACTGAGCATGGCGTTTCGTTTCCAGAGATGCAGTCCAGCAACAACGGCTATTGTGCACAGTTCCGGGATTCCGTATGGGACAGCAAACCAGTGCACATCTTTTAAGCAATAAATGACAAGCAGCAGAAGAATCATTGGAGGCAGATTTTTCTCAACTACTGAGACAATTACCGGCGGCTCCCTTGAGTTAAAAAATATAAATGGAAGAGCCCTTGTTGCAAAGGTTGCAAGTGCTACGGTTACAATTACTCCCAGCATATGCATTATATCAGTTGTTATTGGCTCTCCTCCTTTGTTTTATCTTTTTGTATATTATTTTCTTTGACGGAATACAAAGCAGCCTTCAGGGAAGTGTGAATCAGCCTTATCCTGCTATCCTGCTTACCCTGCTTATCCCGTTTATTTGCACCATCCAGGCCATAAGCCTTATCTGCTCTATTTTCCCTATTTTCTTCTTTCTTATTCTCTCCGATGAAGACGACTTTTTTTGCGAAACTCTTCATTTTGCACTAATTTTTCCCGACCCATTAATATCAAAGTTCCCAGGAGAATTGAGATAAGTAACATGTTATCAGGGCTGAAAAATATAAGGGAAACTATTCCTGCAAATAATGCTGCCATAAAAGGGAAGCTGGCTTTTGAACTAAAGTACTGTTCTATGGTCAGCACTACAAAAAGTGCAGTCAGCACGAAACTCATGCCCTGCAAATTGAGATCCAGTAAGGAACCAAGAATCGCCCCGAGTACTGATCCCAGGATCCAGTAAAAATGGTCAAGCGCGGCAACATAAAAGTAAAACCTTGATTTTGAGCTGCCTGCAGGAATGTCAGTTGTTGTCAGGAGGGCGTATGTCTCATCGGTTAATGCGAAAATCAGATAAGGTTTAACCTTTCCGATATCTGCGAATTTGTCCAGCAGGGACAGCCCATAAAAGGCATGTCTGAGGTTGAGCAATAGAGTAGCTATTACAAATTCAGTAAGTCCTGCTCCTGCAGCAAGTAAACCTACAGCCAGAAACTGGCCTGATCCTGCATAAACTAAAAGGCTCATAAAAAAAGCATAGCTCCAGTGATACCCAGCCCCTGTGAGCAGAAATCCAAAAGCCATGCCTAGAGGTATATATCCCAGAAAAACAGGAAATGTGATTTTAAGTGCTGTTATAAAAAGATCTTTGTTTATAAAGGAGTCTTTATACTCTTTGCCTGTTTCCTTTACTACCTCATTATTCTCCATATAATTTCCTTATTAAATTCGTTATACCTTTTAATTCTGCAACTCCTGGAAAATGAAAAACAAAAATTAGATTTATTCTATATATCTTTTATCTGTGCAGTATTATTTTTAAGAATAGAATTAATTTTTAGAATTGAATTCGTGGTCGATCCTAAATTTATTTTATCCTGTTTTTATTTCATCCAGTTTTTGGTCTATCCAGTTAGAAAACCCTGATTTTTAGAAAGAAAAATTAAATTAATGGCAATCTAAGCTAAATCTGCATTAATCTGCAGTAAACTTTATCTTTAGAAACAAAACCTGCTGGAACTTTTAAATATTTGGAATCATTTATAGAGTCAGGATTTATTCTTTTAATTTATTTTCTAATCATTATCCTGTAAATTTATGCTGTAAAATTGATTCCTGCTTAATCTGCTGATAAAAACAATGAGTTTAAAAGATGAGGATTTAAAAATTGAGAATTTAAAAATTGAGAATAAGCAATGGAAATTTAATACAATGGAAACTTAAACCTTCAGGAGAAAGAAAATCATGGATGACTGGATTATTTCAAGTCTTATGCTCTTTCTTGCCCTGCTTTCAGTATACCTGCTCCTGAAATATATCCAGCTAAAAGTTCGGATTGAATCCCATGCCAGGGATATGTATGAAGCCTGGCAGGCAAGAGAGATGGACCGCCAGGTTTCTGAAAAAGCCGATACCCTTTTTCGCACCTGGAAACTTGAGGAAGAGAAAAAAATCCGCCAGGACGCAGTAAAAAAGAGTGAAGCCGTTATTCGCGGGAAAGTTACGGAACATCTTATTCCTTATTTCCCTGATTTTGAATATAACCCTAAAGATGCTCGTTTCCTGGGGACACCCGTAGATTTTATCATCTTTGATGGGCTTTCCGAGGGAGAAATGAATAAAGTAGTGTTTGTAGAGGTCAAATCAGGAAAAAATGGTATTCTTTCCAAAAGAGAAAAGCTTGTCAGAGAATGTATTGACAGAGGAAAAGTCAGCTACGAGATTATTCATAATAAAGAGTAAATTTCCCATTTTGTTAAGTGAAAAAAGTCACTTAAACGGATTATAATAGACTAAGTTAACTGTAAAAAACGAAAAACATATTTATTCATATAAAATGAGAATTTTATTTAATGAACAATAATTAAGAAACAGAAAAAGTAGGTCATAATTATATGCATGATATTCCTGGCTGGAATGAAGCGCTTGAGTTAGCGTTTTCTGCCTATAAAGATACATACATAGCCGGAAGAGTCACAGCCCGGCATAAAACGGTCTGTGAGGTTTTTATCCCGGGTGCTGTTGTGAACGCAGGAATCTCAGGAGCACTCCTGAAAACTAGTAAACATCCAGTAGTAGGGGATTTTGTCGTACTACTTGACCAGCCGGAAATGGGCTCAAGAATGATTGTGAATATTCTTCCCAGAAGAACCTGTCTATCAAGAGGGGATGCTGGGGATAGCAGCCAGGAGCAATTAATTGCTACAAACCTTGATACTATCTTTATTGTAACTTCAACAGGAAAAGACCTAAATCTACGAAGGCTTGAAAGATATCTTGCTATCGTATACACTGCGGGCGCAAAACCGGTAATTATACTGAATAAAATTGACCTTGCAGCTGATCGTGTCCAACTGATAGAAAAAATAAGGTCTATTGCAGGAACTGTTCCTGTCATCCCTGTAAGCGCCCTTTCAAAGGAGGGCTTTATTGGACTCAATCCATATCTTAAGCCTGGGGAAACAGTAGCGCTCATTGGCTCTTCGGGTGTCGGAAAATCCACACTTCTTAACGCTCTTTTTGATGAAACGATTCAGAAAACTGCGGATGTTCGAAAAGATGATGAAAAAGGGAGGCATACGACAACAGTTCGCCAGCTTTTCCTTTTGCCAAACGGTGGAATCGTCATAGACAACCCGGGAATCCGGGAAATTCAGTTAGGAGACTCTTCTGAAGGTCTTGAAAAAGCATTTTCCGATATTACTCACCTTGCCCAAAAATGCAGGTTCAAAGATTGCACTCATCGAGATGAGCCGGGATGTGCTGTCTTGCAAGCAGTAAATAATGGGTTTATTCCAGAGGAACGGCTCCACAGTTATAATAAATTAGTTGATGAGCTTATATTCCAGTCAAAAAAATCCGAAATTGGGCTGAAACGACTTGAAAAAGAAAGATACAAGAAAATGGCAGTAGACATAAAAAAATACAAGAAATTTTCAGGCAAGCTATAAGACGGTTTTCTTTAAAATCGAATTGAATTTTCTGGTCATCCCCAACTAGCTGGTTGATATTTCATATTTAAACATAATATTGTTCGTCCGCTTTGTGTTTTAACTTCACCTACTTACAGGAAATTGAAATACATATAAATTGAAAAGGTGGGCTCTAGGTGCGATTATGTAAAACTACAGGAAAAATATCAACCTATTAGTGATGGACTACCAATTTTCTTAATGTACTTAAAACAATCTAAAACTAACTAAAACGATTGAGTAGATATTGTATTTTTGGTTTTCAGAGATAATTAATTTAAAAGTATAAATGGTCTATAAAAAAGAAATAATTTATCCTCTTTATTCCGATTTTTCCTCTGGCAAATAGCATCCAAAATATGTGTTTTGTTCAACCTTTTTCAAGATATTATTGATATTTTCGAGTGCAGTTTCTATTTTTTCCATTCTATTTTCAATTTCCTGAATTTTAATAAGAATTTCCTTATCAGTAGTCATAATCTCCTCTCTATTTATGATGTGAACTGTAATATATAATATATCTTTTCAAGTTTAAATAAGAAGGAGCCCATTTTGCCAGTCATTAATTATCCTTGTAGCAGTTCTGGACTCATCAATCGCTCCCTTCTTCTGGAGAAAGTTACATTTTTTACCTATTAATTCAAGCACTGTATAAGCAGGTATTATATTAGCAGAATCACCGTCTGATATGATTGAATGCCCAATATTATTCTTTTTTCCGGGATCATTTTTTATTGTATTTATTGAAAAATCGAGATCTATTGTAATGTTATAGACGGATTCAAGGGAAGTTTTATTTTCGGCAAGCATTTTTTCTATTATTTTCAGGGCTACCCCAATCTGATCCTTCAGATGGGTAACATCTTTTACCCCAAGCAGGCCCTGGATATATTCGTCATTTTCATCAAAAGGAATTACCCCAGGTGTATCTATAAACATGATTTTTGAGCCTGCATCAACATGCTGGACCCCTTTTGTATGGCCGGATACAGGAGATGTGCTTGCTCTATGCCTGCCTGTAACCCCATTGATAACTGAGGATTTGCCTACATTCGGGTAACCAAGGGTTCCTACAAGGATTGAATTTTCCTCTTTGCTGGCGCTGTTTTTTCGGGCAGAGGCGAGAATTTGGTGCCTTAACATTGTTGTCCCGGATCGGTCTTTACTGGAAACAAAAATCGTGGGTGCAATTTTTGAGAATCGTGTTTTAGTTTTCTCGAGTTTTTCTTTTGATACGAGATCGCATTTGTTGATAACAATTATGAAAGGTTTTTTTAAACGAAGGACCTCCCTTTCAACCTCAGTATTTCGGGTCTCATCAGGAAATCGGGCATCTATAACTTCAAGAAGAACATCAGCTTTTTTTATAACATCTTTTACCAGGTTTTTATAGCTCGGCATATTACTCTTGCTATGGAACAAGCAGCTATATGAATGTATAGCAAGGCAAATTTGTGAAAGAAATTTAAAAATTTTAAAAATCAGGAAACTTAGAAAACTCAAAAAAACTTGGAGAACTTAGGAAATTATTATCAGACGCCTGGCAAAATTCTAAAGGTATCAAATAACATCTATAAGCTTTTTCCCTAGAACAAAAAGCCCGACAAAAGGATGGAACAGATGGAATATAATCGAATAAAATAGAATAAAATAGAATAAAATAAAATTAGGGTAAATAAAATAGAAAAGTTAAAAGAATTTTAGGAAAAATAGAAAACAAGAAAAGCGCAATTAAGAAATTATAATTCAGCAAGTTTAGAATAGGGAAATTAAATCAGAAGAATCAATTAGAGATATCGTAAAGAAATATAAAGAAATATAAAGAAATAATAGAGATATTTAATAAAACACAGATATTAATAATAAAGAGGTTTTTAATAATAAGCTATCTAATAGCTCAATATTTAATAAAACAGATTCAATAACAATTTTTAATAACGAGACGTTTCCCCACATCAATCTATCTGCTTGTTTGTAGGTTTTTAGCAAAATGTTGTCTACATAGTCTCAATACTATAGCACAATAACTCAGATTTGAAAATTTGAGCTTGGGATTATTTGATGGGATTAAGTGGAAGTTTTATATTATTTCCCAGTAAATATCAATTTTTCAATTTATCAATTTATGTTTGAATCCAGGGTTGGAAAGAAAAATGAGGCTTTCTAAATGTTTAATTAAGATAACCTTTTCTCTCAAGCCATTCGATCTGAGGCCTTGTATATTTCCAGGTAACATCGGCTTTTGAGTCCTGAACTTCCCAGGGATTGACAATAACAACGTCCCCTTCACGTATCCACATTCTCTTTTTATTAGAACCTGGAATCCTGCCCATTCTAACCACTCCGTCCATACACTGCAGAGTGACTCTTTTTGACCCAAGTAAACCTGCTACAGTTGCCAGGACTTCATTTCGATCCTTTCGGGGAGTGCGTACTCTAGTTACTTCAGGATTATCTCCTGTACTGACCGGTTTATTAGACCCTGCCTGTCTTTTTCTAATAGCACTTCTGTAATTAGCCAGATTAATTCCTCCTATACGAGATTTATATTAAATGTTCGATATCTACTTCGGTTTGACTTTTATTCTCAACTGTTTAATTTTCCTGATATATAGTTACTTTTTGGGAATTAGAACCAAAAAGAATTCTGTTTCCAAACGGTCCAGGCCAAATTAATATATCCTTATCTTCAGGACATATCCCCGGAAAGAAAATGCGAAAAGCAGAGAATAAAAACAAATAATGAAAATGAATAGAATGTTAAACTAAATAATTATCCAGTTAGATAATCCTGAGTTTAACGCTCAATTCAGATTAGCTTTAGAATTTTCTGTGATTTGGAAGGCATTCCCTGCAGTAAACCGGACGCCCTTCTGTTGGCTTGAAAGGCACTTCAGTCTCGACTCCACAGTCAGAACATGTAACTTTAGTCATTTCTCTGGGACCGCTGTTGCCGCCCCTGAAACCACCACGGTTACTGTCTCTACTTCCACCACGGTAAGAATTTCCTCTGTCATTAAAACCCATTTTCGTTTCACCTCCGCTTACAGCGGATACCATCTAGGCATAAAAATATGATATGATATAATTTATTATAAAAAACGAGAAATGAAGTTTTTAATAACAGATTATATGTCTCATTATTTTCAACTACATACACATAATAGATTAAATATATAAATGTTCCTATCAAAAAATAATATAAAGATAAAATAATTTCCCAAATACTATCAAAAGTCGAAAATTAGAACTTTAAGAGTCTTAATTAGAAGCTCTTAAATTCTTGGAAAAACGCGAAATATAAAATAATCCAATTAAAAGGTAATTAAGGATTTTAAAATGTGAATCAAACTAATAGCAAGAATAACTAACGGTAGGAATAACTAACAGCAGGATAATGTAGAATATTAATAATTACAGGCTAAAAATCGTTCTTACAATTTAATAATATTTGCAGAATAAACAAGTTAAAATAAATATTACAATTATATTTAATATTTCAATTATATCTGATATTATAATTATATTTTAAAAGTATACAATTCAGTTTTTCAAGAATTTCCAACAAAAAATCCGTGTTAAAAAAGAGGCAGTCTGTTTGGCCTGCAAAGGCTGGCAAACAGACATAATTGTCAAGTGAATTTTTTGAAAAGAACTGGAACTACCTGGAATTAGTAGCGGTTCTCTCTGGGTTTCCTGTGGTTTGGAAGACACTCTCTGCAATAGACTGGTCTGTCAGCGTCAGGTTTGAAAGGTACCTGCGTCTCGGCGCCGCAGTCAGAACAGGTTGCGTTGTGCATTTCCCTTGGGCCTCCGAAACCTCCGCGGTTGGAGTCTCGTCCCCTGAAGGAATTTCCTCTGTCATTAAAAGCCATTTTCTTTTCACCTCCGCTCAAGCGGATAGTCAGTAGCTTAAAAATAAGATTCTATATAACTCTTTGATTAAAAACAGAAATTAGTTTTTAATAACAGATTATATGCCTCTTTATTTTTAATGAATGTACTTATACAGTCAAATTATATAAGTCTTACTCATAAAAATAAAAGGCGGAATAAATATTTTTACTCTTAAAATTTTGACTCTAAAAAATTCATTTAATAAAAAGGGTAATTTGGGGATCTAAATAGAAATGCCTGATAAAGAAAATTTATTTTTTCCCTGATTTTAACTTTGAACTTTCCATCCCCTTGAAGTCAAATTATTTGCATGAGCTATTCCTCTGCCAGATGGTGCAGAGTTTCCGGTTAAATCTAAAGTTCCATCCCTAGTCTTATAAGAATCCAGTGTTTGAAGTAACTGGTCTATCTCTGTCTGATTCAGAGAATTGCTGCTAACATTTAAATAAAGTAGGCCAGGATCATTTGAGATATCTAAACTTGTAAGTTCGTTATTATTTATAATGACAGTACCCCTTCTTCCAGCAGGAAAACAACCGGAAAGGTTGGCAGTATTATAATAGTTATTTGAGGCCAGAACACTTTTTAGATTGGTTGAATTTAAAATCAGATTCCCACTTTGATTGCTATTCCAGACGTAAAAATCCTTTATTATTGGAAACTGACTGGCTGGCAATATCCTGGTTGCCTGGGGATTATCTCTAACACAGACATGCCATAAATTAGCCCCTGTATCGCCCCAGTTTACGGTATATGTCAAACTTCTCTGGGAAGCTCCACGAAAATCCGCCAGCAAGGGAGTCTCTGATAAATCAAGATCCGAAATTTTGCAGTTCTCAAGGCAAAGCCTGGACAGAACTGGAACGTTTTGCAGCTTTATGCTGGTTAAGGATGTACAATAAAAACATTCAATCGTATGCAGTGCTGTGAAGTTACGGAAATCCAATGAAGTTATCGGATTCTGGCTCGAAGCCCATACTTCTAGATATGGAGCAACATTTTCCAGACCATTAACAACTATTACATTTTGCTGTTTTAATTTTTCAATTGTCCCGGGACCTGGAGCCACTCCTCCGTCCGAACCATCATAACCAATATTGATTTTAGTTAATGCACTCCAGGGTTTCACTACCAGGGTGTTTATTCTTTTCCCACCTGAACCAAAATTTACCACAGGAGATGATGAATCAGAGCTTGAACCGTCTCCAAATTTCCAGTGAATTTCAGGATTACCTTTTACTGTGAGAACTGGTGAAAAAGAAGAACCTGTCGTAATAAACGTGATATTTGCCTCAGGGGTTGAAGATGTGATTTTTGAATCCGGAGTGAAACTTAAATTGTTTTTATTTTCTAAATCCGTACATCCCAATGCAAAAACAAATAAAAGAATAATCGCAAATACTCCTGCAAATTTAATTCCAGAAATTACGTTGGGACACGCCATACCATATCTCCTGACACTCTATGTACTTTAAAATTTTTTCTGAATGTTTACCTTATTAAAATACAACTGGTAAATAGTATTGACTTTTATTAAATATTAAATCTGATTATCTAAAAAAGTTTCTCTAAAAGTCTTCCTTTAAACTTAACTTTAAGGCATTTAAGGAATCTAAATTAAAATTTTTTAACATTAGGGATTTCAAAGGATAAAGAGAAAAACTTTAAGGAAAGAAAAATTTGGTAAATAAAATCGATAAAAAAAAGATGCAAGTCTATATTAATAAGAATTAGATTTAGCTTTATTTACGAGCGCTATTCACTACTTTTCCGGTAAAGAAGTCAAAAACAGTTATGCTTATTCGAATATGTCTACCTGCAGTGGTAAGTCATACCTATAGATAATAACTATAGATGGTAATGCACGTGCTGACTTCCTTAAATATCTTCCAGCATGAAGATTTATTCTCTGATTTAAAAAGATTTTAACATTTTAACAGGAATGAAATAACTTTTTCCAAACAAAAAATTATTTCAAATAACCTTTACGTTCAAGCCACTCAACCTGAGGCCTTGTATATTTCCAGATTACATCAGCTTTTGAGTCCTGAATTTCCCAGGGTGAAGCAATTACAATATCTCCTTCATTGATCCACATTTTTTTATTTTTGGACCCGGGAATTCGCCCCATACGGATAACCCCATCCATGCACTGTAAGCTCACTCTTTTTGAACCCAAGAGACTACCCACGGTCGCCAGAACCTCACGCTTTTCTTTTCGCGGAGTACGGACTCTTGTTACTTCCTGATTAGCTGAGCTGACGCTACCTGTGCCTGCTTTTTTCTTTCTAATATTACTTCTATAGTTTGCCAAGTTTATTCCTCTCATTTTAGAAATTAATATTTTTAAGTTAAATTTGTTAAATTATTTAAATTAAATTAATTATAATTAAGTAAGATTTTTAATTCATATGCCAGTTTTATATCTGTGCAAGAGTTTTAAGAGAATTATTCTTTACTAAATAAAATTTAACTGAAATGTAATTCCTAAATACTCGTTTATAAATATGATACTTATTAAATAAAGATATAAAGTTTCCTACTAAAGTAAAGTATTCAAAGCCTTAAATTTATTGCTCTTACCCTCAACTAAAACGTAGAATAAAAAGTGAAGTAAGTTTTGATGTAAGAACTTACAGAGCAACACTTACATTGAGAACTGAAACTATAATCTTAGAATTTTCTGTGATTTGGAAGGCATTCCCTGCAGTAAACTGGACGCCCTTCTGTTGGCTTGAAAGGCACTTCAGTCTCAACTCCACAGTCAGAACATGTGACCTTAGTCATTTCTCTTGGGCCGCTGCTGCCGCCTCTGAATCCTCCACGGTTGGAGTCTCTGTTCCCCCGGTCTCTGCTTCCACCGCGGTAAGAATTTCCTCTGTCATTAAAACCCATTCTATTTCACCTCCGCTTACAGCGGATACCATCTAGGCATAAAAATATGATATGATATAATTTATTATTGAAAAACGAAAAAATGGAGTTTTTAATAACAGATTATATGTCTCATTATTTTTATTAATCGTAAAACCTTCTTATGCTATATAAAATTAATTGATAAATTCCTGAAAATAAACCCTCTTTTTGCCAGTAAAAAAAGGGCTTAAGCAACTGAGTTATAGAAAAAAAGTAGAAGTTATAACCTTTATAAAACTCTAATAAAAAAATATAACTAATAATAATAAAACAAAGAATACAAAATAACTTCCACGTATAAAAAGATAAATCAAAACTGGCCTTCGTTGAAATTAAGTGGAATCCGATTGAAAATGGCCAAAATGGATAAAAATGAGTAAAATATAAAAATTAAGTAAGAGTAAATAATAATTCTTGTAAGCCCTGTTGCCGGATTTTGTCACTACACTATTAAATTTTAAATTTGAAGTTTAAGATTAAAACTTCCTTTGCCCTGGTAGCATTCCCTGCAGTACCTGCAATACAGCAGCCTTCTTGGATTAGTAGAAAGAAGCCTGGGTTTCAATCCCCCTAAATCCCCCTAGTCAGACAGTAACACATAGGTTGCATTGTGCATTTTTCCCGGAAGCTATTTCCTTGTCTGAATCCCCATAAAGGCTGTTGCCTCTATTGCCTTGAACTCTGTTTTTATTGCTGCAATAAGGATTCCTCCTATATCATTAAATTCATTTCTGCCTCATAATTATCTAATAGACCGATTTATTAAATATTGTTTTAAAGTATTGCATCCTAAACATACTTATTTAAAACTAGATTTAATTATTTCAGATAAAATAATTAACATTTATTAAGACTATAAGACTCATGAATTTTAAAAAGCAATTACTCACTAATATAAAAATACTTATAAATAAAAGGGAAGAATAAAATATTGATGGATTACAATCTCCTGCTTTTACTTGCAATCGGATTTGAGGTCTGCGGGACCACATGTATGAAACTTTCTCAGGGCTTTTCAAAACTTCTTCCATCAATCCTGATTTTTGTTTTTTACGGAATTAGTTTTTTCTTTTTTACCCTGGCTCTTAAAGGCCTTGATGTAAGCATTGCATATGCAATCTGGGCAGGGCTCGGGACTGCTCTTATTACTGTTGTAGGAATTTTCTGGTTCAAAGAACCAATCAATGCTCTGAAAATGATCTCTCTATTTGTCGTAGTTATGGGAGTTATTGGACTTAATCTCAGTGACAGGATTTCCTGAACCTAAATTTTTCAAGCAGAAGAAAGATTTGCTGAATCAAGCAGATTTTAAGAATCAATCGGAACTAATAAAAAAAATAAAGAAATAAAAAACATAAGAAAAATCCGGAGAAGAAAGGTGAAAAATACTGGAAAAATATCTCAAAGGAAAAGGTTTCAGAATTAAATTGTTTATGAGCCTATCCCAAAACTCAGGTTTATGTTACTATATCTGGAATTTGAAATAATCAATTAATCTTATGATACGAAAAATGATTTTCAAAATCTTATTGATGTCGAATAAAAATTAGTTTTGGGATGAGCTCTATAATAAGCGGTTTATCTCCAAAAGCGATTTCTTTGGATTCAGGATTATTTCCAATTCAGGATTTTTGAGCAATAATAACAAATCCGTTAATTTTATTCCCTGTTCTTGTCTTAAGTTCTTCTATCTTGAAATAATTAAACTCAAATCCGCAATCTACGAGCAGGCAAACAAGCTCTTTTTCGGAAAAATGATGTGCAATATATTCAATTTCTCCGGTTTCAGAGTTTAAAACTAAAAAAGATCCTTCTTCTTTTGTGACAGGGAAATCTCTCAAATACCTTTTCCTATAAAGTTTGAGATGCCAGTTCTGGCCAAAATCTACTAAATACAAATACCCTCCAGGTTTCAAGACTCTGCATGCTTCTTTTAAGATTTTTTCTCTTTCACAGGCTTCAGGCACAGAGGTTAGAAAAGCCTGCATAATTGCAAATTCAAAGTAATCTTCAGGAAATGGAAGTTTCGAAGCATTTGCAACCTGAAAATCAATTTTTCCAATTCTTCCAATTCTTTTCTCTTCCAAATCCAGAGTTTCTAAAAGCGCTTCTGAATATTCTATTGCTTCAACATTTATATCTATTCCAGTTACCGAATATCCAAGAGCTGCAAGCTGTAAACTGATTTTCCCAAAACCGCATCCAATATCCAGAATTTTGTCACCTTCGTTTAAGTATTCATAAATTACAGGATAGAGGTCAAGGCTTGAAGGGATGTTTTCTCGGCAAATATTTTCCCAGTAAATTTTCGACATATATTTCTAGATATTACTCTGAATAGATAATATTTGAAGACATATTTCACAGGAGACTGGTAATATTCTTAATATTTTTTTAGAAACAAGTAAATTAGTGCAAACAAAACAATAAGAAACATGCAGCAAAATTATAATTAGCCAATCATCAATGAAATAAAAAGAGAAAACAATCATCAAGAACAATCACAAAGTAATTGAGAAAAGAATTGAGAAAAAAGTTAGAATAGCAAAGGATACAATAATAATTCGAAGAATTAATAAGAGAAAAATATTTGAAAAACGTATTATGGCTTAACTAAACGTTTTAAATGCCGTTTCTTAAAAAATAAGAAAGATATTTCAGGCAATCTCTGATCCGCCCTCAGAAATTACCTGAAAGATTCTTTTTTAAGGGATCTGCCCCGATTCATCGGTTTCTGACACCGCCATACTTCGCGAGATTCAGGGTTTTATTCCTGCATCAGATCTTTTTTACCTGAGTACAGGCATGGTATCACACAGAGAAATGCTTTAAATCATAATTCTCTTTGCAGAATACTTCCTGACAGTCCCTGTCAGGCTTGCAAAGCAGATTGCCTTTACAGGCAACTATGGTTTTTTTTGCACGCCTCCGGAAGGAATCAGAGTTGTGAGTATTTATACGTGCATAAAATCCCACGATTTTTCGCAATTTATAATGAACTTCCCTTTAAGTTCATACTCTCTGTATTTGATTTTTACCCGTTTTCGAATTTTCCTTCTTATTTTTTAAAGATCTTATTCTTTTGTTTTATAAGATCTTTTAATTCCCAGGAATTCTCACTTTTAATCTTTTTTTAATTGAGAACCCGCAGGGCTAATTCCATAATTGTAAAATTAAAATATAAGTATACTTTCTTTAACAGTTAATTTTTCAGAAAAAATAGGAGTTTATAAACTTGATAATACTTTATTTCCCTTTATAAAAGGCCATATATTTCTTAAATCTAAAAGAATTATATATTATGCCTTTTATCAGATAAAAATATACTGCGCAAAAAGGAATTTCCTGTGCAGCTTCTAATTATATCCTGATCCTTGGTTATATTCATATAAGAGGCTGGAAAAAAGGATAAAATGATTTCTTGTTTTCTATATACATTTGTACTTTTATATAGGCTTAAAATCGTATAAAAAAGCTGGAACAGGGATTTCAAGTTCAAATTTGACTCAAGATTAAGATATGAAAAGCGCTGAGTCCATACTGCGGACCAAGGTCTGCGCAGTAAATAAATTGATGCAGGTTAGTTTGTATAGATACAAAGAAATATAAAATAAAACCAGTTACATATGTAAACATAATTAATATAAAACATAGAAAATAAAGGATATAAGCTGAAGAGTTGAAACTTATCCCAGGATAAAAGATGCAGAATTTAATTTACCTTAGATAAGCTCAGAAGTTAGATTTAAAAATAAATCAAATGAAAATCAGATAAAAACTAGGTAAAAAGCAATAAAACTTATAAAATTAATAAAATAAAAAAAATAGAAGGAAATTGGCTGAAATTAATAAAACCGAATGGACTTTAATAAAATCTAAATGTAATTTTAAACACGTACAAAAACGCTTTCCAAAATAAACACCTAACAATTAAAGAGTCTAAAAATATAAGCTGAAATAGAAAAACTAAAAATAAAACTGAAAATAAATCAAAAGAGAAATTAGAAGCAAATTTAAAAATTGTTTTAAAAATAAAAACAAATAAAAAATCTGAAGACAAATAATATAAAGCAAAGAATAAATATATTCATTATAGATGCTCCTGAATTTGAAGCCCTCTTCAACGAAAGAGAATGCCCTTTTTCCATTATATCTTGTAACATTCATAAGCGCGCTGAGTTTTGGAGTTATCTTTACTTTTCTTGTTTATCTTGTAGAAGATTATGGAGGAAATGCAGTTGTATATGGCATACTGGCTTCTACCTATTCAATTTTTCAATTGATAGGATCCTTTATTTTAGGAAGATGGTCTGATCTTTACGGAAGGAAAAAAATTCTGCTTTTAAGCCAGATTGGAACTCTTATTTCCTGGATAATCTTTCTTATTGCTCTCTTTCTTCCAATTATTCCTTTAATGCAAATAAAATCCGATTTACTTGGCACTTTTATACTTACTCTTCCTTTGGTAGTTCTCTTTGTTTCAAGAATTCTTGGGGGAATAACCGGAGGAAGCATCTCTGTTGCATATGCTTATCTTGCGGATATGACTCCAGAGGAAAGCAGGAACAAAAATTACGGTAGAATTTCAATAGCTACAAACCTGGCTTATATCCTTGGGCCTGCCCTTGCAGGGCTTTTAGGACAGGCGACTGTTTATCGCGAAGTCCTTCCAGTCTCAATAGTATTATTTATTTCCTTCATAGGAGTTCTTATAATCCTCTTTTTACTTCCAGATTCAAAACCCTGTGTTATTAGAAGCTATCCTGAACCTGGGAGTATAAGAAAAATTCTCGGACAGGAAACGAAAGAGTGTTATCAGGTAGAAGGAGAAAATAGAATTTTTCTAAGAGAAATTTTAAGGCTTGATTATATTCCTTTTATGTTGTTACTTTATTTTCTGATTTTTCTTGCCTTCAATATATATTACAGTGCATTTCCTGTCTTTGCTGCTATTGGGCTTGAATGGAACCCTACTGAACTTGGGATTTATTATTCTTTTATCAGTGCACTTATGGCTTTTGTGCAGGGCCCTATCCTTACCAGACTCGCAAAAAGATATACGGAGGCGGTTCTTATTGTTGCAGGAGGATTTATTCTGGGCTTACAATTTATCCTCTTAGTTCCTGGAAATTTCTTTCTCCTGTACATTGCAGCTGTCTTTTTTGCCTTTGGAAATGGAATTATGTGGCCCTGTGTGCTCTCAGTCCTTTCAAAATTTGCAGGCAATAGATATCAGGGTTCAGTACAGGGCTTTGCTATGAGTGCAAGCAGTTTTGCAAGCATAATTGGACTGCTTGCAGGAGGGATCCTGTATACACAATTTGGATCAAATACTTTCCTGGCAGCAGCAGGCATAATTTATCTGGTGGTCATACTTTCTTTCAGGCTTATAAAAATTGAAAAAGAAAGAAATATTTAAGAAATTTAAGATTTTTTAGGAAATCCTGAGCCAGATCCTGCGGGCTATTCTTAAACAGTTCTCTATCCTCTAAATTGCCTGTTCTCAATAGACTCTCATTAATATTCTCTTAGAGGCTGTCTTAAAATTAAATAATGCTTTTACATTGATTTTCGTTAATGTCAAAACGGTGCAGAAGATTTCCTTATCCTAGTGATTTATCTGATAAAGAATGGAAAATAATTAGTCCTTATTTCCCTAATACTCAGACTAATCGCGGTCGAAAACGCGTTCATTCTTATAGAGAAATATTAAATGCCATATTCTATTTGCGTCGTTCAGGTTGTGCTTGGCGAATGCTACCGCATGAATATCCACACTGGAAAACTGTTTACCATTATTTCCGGATTTGGAGGATTTTGGGAATTTGGGAAGATATAAATACTGCACTGAGAATTCAATTGAGAATTTTATATGGAAGAGAACCAGAACCTAGTGCTGCAATTTTAGATAGTCAATCCGTTAAAACCACAGAAACTCCAGGAGTACGAGGTTATGATGCTGCAAAAAAAATCAATGGAAGAAAACGCCACATTCTGGTGGATACGATAGGGCTAATACTGATAGTTGTGGTTCATACAGCGAATATTCAGGATAGAGATGGTTCTAAAGCTAACTTGTTCTTGAGCAAGTTAAGGGAACAAAACAATTTCCTCGATTAGAGATAATTTGGGCTGATGCTGGTTATGCAGGGAAACTGGTTGATTGGGTCAATTCTGTTTATGAATGGATACTTGAAATAGTCAAACGTAGCGATGACGTCAAGGGTTTTAAATTACTTCCAAAAAGATGGGTAGTAGAGCGTACATTTGGATGGCTGAATAGATATAGAAGGTTGAGTAAAGATTACGAAGGACTTACACAGTCAAGTCAATCCTTCATATATGCAGTGATGATCAGAATAATGATTAAAAGAATAGCTAAAATCGAGAATTGAACAGAGGAAGAATAATTTTAAGACACGCTCT
>JBNAKO010000126.1:0-4587 GCA_049706495.1 Methanosarcina sp.
TCCTTATTCCGCCAGACCGCAGGCAGAAACGGGAATGGTCGCAGAACTCGTGGGCATCGGTGAGCTTCAGGTCAGGACCTTCAAAAGTTTCCGCTTTTTCTAGGTAAGGCTTTCTGCTGGCTGTTTCGTTCCCGTTAAAATCTATCTTACTGTGAGTCCCGTCACAGAAGGGCTTGTTTTTGGATGAGCCACAGCGGCATAAGATATAGGCACCCTTCCGGGGATATTCTTTTATATCAATTAATTCTCTGGTGTGGCCAGCATCGTCTGTGACAATTACCTGTTCGAAAAGAGGCACTCCATCTGTAACCCGATACGGTCCGTCTTTGATTATCTTGATCTTCATTGCTTTCTCATTGTCTGCCATAATTATAGTCCCCATTATCTCTTATAATGCAGTCCTGGATATTTAGTCTAACTAACTATTTGTCTCTTTGAGGATTTCTATGTTTTCTGATCAGTATTGTGTCTAATAAGAGAATTTGTAATAGGGTTGATCAGATCTTACAACCATGCAATAAGATGGTTATTGCTGCAAATACTTCTGTGGACATATTCGATAGCTATCTTCTCCCTATCCTCTCCCATAGTTTTAAGAAACATATCATTCATCATGAGCTTTTAAAGGGCAGCCTGTTGTAGTTGGTGCAGATTTATTGTTAATGTTATTTTTTTATAATAATTTTAAATTTGTAAATATAATATTAAGGTAGCCTCTTATTGGAATAGAAGGGCTATCAATTTAATACTTTCACACAGCTTCCTCATACCTTATTATCTCTTTTCATTAACTATTGCATTGATGCTCGCACTCAATCCTTATTCACACAACATAGAAAGGCAGATTGTCCTGCATGCAGATATGGATAGTTTTTTTGCATCCGTAGAGATAAGAGAAAGGCCGGAACTCAAAGGGCTTCCTGTTGTAGTAGGTGCGGATCCGAGAGGAGGTAGAGGGCGGGGAGTTGTGAGCACGTGTTCATATGAGGCAAGAAAATACGGCATACATGCTGCAATGCCGATCTCCCAGGCTTATAAGCTCTGTCCGGACGCTGCTTTTGTGCCTGTAAACATGAAGCTCTATGTGCAGGTATCGACAAATGTAATGGAAATAATGAAGGGGTTTGCTGAGAAGTTTCAGCAGTATAGTATAGATGAGGCTTACCTTGTGCCGGGACCCGAGATCCGGAGTTTCGAAGAAGCTGCCATAACTGCACTCAGGATTAAAGATGAAGTCCAGAGACAGGAAAGAATTACCTGTTCGGTTGGAGTAGGCCCGAACAAGCTTATTTCAAAGATCGCTTCAGGATTTCAAAAACCGGATGGTCTTACTGTTGTCAGACCTGCGGATGTCAGAAATTTTCTTTTTCCTTTGCCAGTCTCAAAAATCCCTGGTATAGGGGAAAGAGCAGCAGAATACCTGAAATTGATGGGAATTACACAAGTAGAAGAGCTGGCGAACTGTGATATCCAGCGGCTTTCTGAAAGATTCGGGAAAATGGGACTCTGGATGAAGCAGGTCGCAAACGGTCTGGATTTTAGCGAAGTAAAGGAATGGGAGGAAGCGGTAAAGTCGATAACCAGGAGCGGAACATTTGAGGAAGATACAAATGATCCTGTAAAAATTGCTGATTTTCTGGAGATGCTTGCTGAGAGCGTACACCGAGCCCTCCTGAGGAACCACTTCCTTTTTAAAACAGTAACTCTTAAGGTCCGCTATGAAGACTTTTCCACATATATGCGCTCAAAAACCGTTCCTGTCTGGACTTCCGATATTTTCGTAATTAAAAGAACAGCTATGCAGCTCCTTTCCGAATTTCTTGGAAGGCAGAAATTCAGGCTTGTTGGGGTTGGAGTTTCAAGACTTAGAGAAAGAGATGAAAGACAAACCCTGATTACGGATTTTGCATAACGCGTTTTTCAAAAAAAGTAAAGTCTGCCGTACAGGACATATCCCTTCTCAGCGCCTTAATATTGTGCGTTTGTATTATATTTTAATGCTAATCTTGTATGCTACTTTTGTATTTGGCTTTTGTATCCAGATCTCATACTTACAATTGCAATACTTCTAATAAGTTGTAAATCTAATACATAAGTTATAAATTAATATATAAGTTGAAATGTAACATATCACTGAATCTAGCATTAAGCTTTTTCTAATTACGTTGAAATTAACTGGCACCGTAGCAAAAGTTATTGAGTTCGTTAGTATTAGGAAAAAATAGAAGGAAAATAATAAAGGAAAAATAACACTCTACGTGACACTCAGGCATCAGAAAGAGTAAATAAGGGTAAAAATCTGGCCTTACAAATAGGTAATCTAAACATGTGATATTTTAACCCCTATGCATTCTATTTTTAAGCATATTATTAAAAAAGAAATTAAAATGAACTTGCAGGAAATAAATATTTACCCCACCCTCTACTTTTATCAGGACGTTCCAATCTTATTCAAACCTTATTCAAATCTCTCCAGTCGGTTTTCCTGGAGAGGAAATCTAAAATTCAGGATATGGGATGAAGCAAGCTTGATGTTTTTCATTTATTTCAGGGTTGCCAAGCTCGTACTCGACCTCAAGTCCATCGATTTTCAAATTTATACTAACATTTTCATACTTTGATTCATACAACTCGTAAATCATTTCTAGAAACTCAATTTGATTCCTTGGTTTATATTTTTCTATCATAAGAGCGCCCTTTATACACTATGCTTTATGTTTTACGGTTTATATTTTACAGTTTATATTTTACAGTTTATGTTTTACAGTTTACGGTTTACGCTTTACAGTTTACGGTTTACGCTTTATGCTTTAATTCCGGAATTCTCAAGTGAAGATTTTTGAGGTCTCAATGTATATCGCTCTAAAGCTTTTACCCAATTTTCTCCATTCCATTTTTTCCCATACATCATTATCATTGCACGGTTTAACAAAAGTTCTTCTCCAGAGTCAATGAAACCATTTCCATTTTTGAGTCCATGTTTGAAAGCATATCTAAGGCGTCCGGAGTACCATTCCAAAAACTGTAAGAACGCTTCGAATTTAGATATTTTCAGATTCCGCATAAAGAATGCAATGCAGATCTCCTGAAGTTGATCCTGTCTCGGGAGCCACATGTAGTTAATAGAATTGTTTCCTGGATAGAGTAATACCTCAACTTTTTCAAAAACCGGGTTATAAACAAAATCCCCGGGTTGGAATACCCATTTCCATTGAATTTCCTTTGCTAGTGAGCACATTTTGATATACTTCTCTGATGTATCCATTTCAGCCAACCTCAAAATAAATTATTCATTTATGGGTTAAAAGGGAAGTCCGAGCTGGCTGAAAGTATTCTAAGTAAGTGTTCTGGAATAGCAGAAAATTTAAGCATTCGATTACAATAATAAAGTATGTGTGGAGCGTATGGAATTTCGGTAAAAAGAATACAGGATTTGATTGACCGGTTTGATTTTGTAAATACTTTAGAGAATTTCAAACCTAGATGGAATGTCAGGCCCGGACAGGAAAATCCTGTTATAGTCAATCACGCAAATAAGGAAATTGAGTTAATGGTTTGGGGGCTGCTTCCTCACTTTGCAAAAGATGAAAATTATAAACATAAGCCAATAAATGCGAAAGCTGAAACCATTCATCAGTTGCCTACATTCCGTCATTCATTTCATCATAAACGTTGCCTGGTGCCTGCAACAGGGTTTTTCGAGCCGGATAAGATTCATTTTTCTAAAAATCCCTTCCCATGGCATTACTTCCAGATGAAAGGCCAGGAAATATTTGCCTTTGCTGGGCTGTATGATGTCTGGAAAGATCATAATAATGGGAAGGAAATTCACAGTTATACCATCATAACAACAGAACCAAATGCAATTGTTGGCAAATATCATGATCGAATGCCGGTTATTTTAGAAAAAGAAGTTGAAGACAAATGGCTGGATCCTGATATTGAAGCAGAAAAGCTTCTCTCCTTGTTGAAGCCATTTCCAGAGGAGAAAATGGATGAGTGGGAAGTTGGGGCTGAGGCGAGAAACCCTGGAAACGATTATCCAGAAATTATAAATCCACGTAAAAACGGAAAGTAGGACCGCTTATTTTTTTAGCCCTTACATTACAGGTATAAAAGTTGGAGTAAAGGTTATAGTAAAGGTTACAGTAATGGAAGAATTCGAAAAATAATTTCACACAGCTTTTTTTATACTTTTTATATTTTTTCCTAAAATGTTACTTTGATGCATCTATCCATTTTTATTCGGATAACAAATTAAGGCTTGCAGGTGTAAATGCTTCAGGCCTTGGAAGCTTTGGCAGCCTTAGAAGCCTTGGAGAAAAACACGAAATCAGATTCTAATTGGGGGTTTTATGGGTTCTGACAATTTATTCAAGTTTTATGCAATTGTAATATTTCTCAAATGTTTTATAGTTTGATAGTCAAGTGATATGTGGGGATAAAGATTGGAAAAGATACAATCAGACAAATATTATGATGCAGTAAAAGCCTATTTTGCCGATCATAAAGATCCTGGCATGGTATATGCATTCCTTTTGAATAAGCTATGGAAAGATAAGTATATTCTATCTCAGAAAATGTATT
>JBNAKO010000127.1:0-2104 GCA_049706495.1 Methanosarcina sp.
GTGAGCGTGCCTATCTTGCTTTGCTTGCCATTGGACAATATGATAAAACCAGTGTACCAGAATATCTGTGGAATGGCGTTCTTGTAATCACGCAGATTGTCATTGTATGCGTTTTCCAACCTTTTATGTGACGCTTTCAGTTCAATGAATACAAGCGGTATACCATTGATGAAACCTATCAGGTCTGCTCTGCGTTTGTATATTTCACCGGATATCCAGAACTGTGATGCAAGGAAGAAATCATTTTTATGACAATTATTCCAGTCAATAACTTGAACTGTATCAATGGCTTCTTCGTTTTCTTTGCTGCTAAATTTGACCTTAATACCGTCTTTAAGCAACCTGTAAACGTCTCTGTTGGCATTTGCAGGTGTCATCCGACTTCTATCACGTAATATCTCATCTATGGCTTGTTCAATGGCATATGAAGGAATATCAGGATTCAATGTAAGAAGTGATTCTCTGAGTCTGGGAACAAGTATCACGTCTGCTGGAGTTTCACGTCCAAGAGTTCCATTGATGCCGAACTTCTCATCATAGCAGTTAGCTACTTCATCCCAACCAAGATTGTTGAATAGCTCCATTGTATCATTTTCGAGTGCCTCTTCAGAGTCCGGGTCGGGATATGTGGTCATGCAGTAATGCCTCCTACATCGATGTCAAGTTCAGAAACATCGATTTCACCTGAGATGAGTCGAGGTAGGAGAAGGTCACGGGTTTCACATAGTCTTTTGTTTTTCTGGAGTAAAATATTGATTATTTGACGTTTTGGAGAAACAAATGTACTAAACAGTCTTTGAAGACTAATTGGAGGCATTAAGAGCAGAGTCTGACCAATTCTGTCCCGACGCAACTCGGTTTGTCCTGTGGCGCCTTCTCCTTGAGATTCAAAGTAACTTTCAAGTTGTTGAAGTGCAATGCCAAAATAATATAATTCTACTTCACCTGATGGGCGAACTATCGATACGTGTGTATCTACAGTATAATTGTCAATTTTTTCGCACAGTTGAGCTACTCGACCAAGGGTTCCTACTCCAGTTGAATTAATTAGCACATCTCCAAACTGGACATATTTCTCGGAAGTTACTTTCCCATTATGTCTGCGGGCTGTTTCAAGATTTATTTTGTTGTCACGGATGCATCTTTGATTTATAACCAAGCTACTTGATTCATCATCATATTTAGGAGCAATTCCACGATTGATATAGTTTGTAACTTTTGAAAGAGTTGTAACTTCCCACCCATCAGGTATCATCCCAAGCTCAGACTCCACCATCTTCGAATTCTCACGACCTGGAAACTTGAACTTCACGAACCATTCATTATAGATGGTCTGTATCATTTCCTCAAGTATCTTGATACGTCTTATGTTATTTTCGATGAGGTCATCGTAGGCTGAGAGGATGGAGGCTATTTTTTGTTGGGTGGGTGGAGAAGGTAAATATACATCTAAGTCTCGAAGTTGTTCCAATCGAATGCCTTTTACGGTTGTACCTGTGCCCATGTTTTCTATTTGTTTTCCAAGGTGAACCATCAACCAAATAAGATATTCAGGTAAGGTTAGTTCATTTGTAAAAAGTGCCTTTAAGTCTTGATTGATTGCAACATCAATAGATGCCTTGAAGCAACGTCCAAGTCCCATTCTTGTCGAAATTACAACCGTACCTTTTGGGATTACATTAGTTGCACTGTTTTTTACACCATCTTCTGTAATAGAATCAATCGTGGAGTGTAACTGGTAGACACCATCAGCCATGTCTTTTACACTAGCCCAAGGAATACTACCATTCCAATATTCACTTTTACTCTTCGATGGCGTTCCTCCTCCAACAATTTTCTCTAATAGATCTCCAAGCTTGTGGTACTTGAAATGAACGTTGTTTATATTAAAATAGGTGGATTGCAATGAGGTCATGTTCACTCCAATAATTTACTCACATTTTCACTGATTTTTTCTTCCAGTTCTCTAGCTTCAGCATTCAGCAACTGAAGCTCCTCATTCATCTCTTCCAACCTTTCTTTGAAGTCAAAATCTTCATCCACTTCATCTTCTGCAACACCAACATATCTTCCTGGGTTTAGACTCCATCCTTGACCTTCAATT
>JBNAKO010000128.1:0-23095 GCA_049706495.1 Methanosarcina sp.
CATGCGAAATACCTCGTAAACATCATCAGGACGACTATTGAAATGAAAACATAGAGTACATATGTATCCAGTTTTCCATTTTGCATCCTGGAAACCTGAATCGACATCAGGCTTACTATCCCTGTTGCCGGCAAATACAGGCGTTCTTCAAAAAACTTTATTAAGTTTAGTCTCGCAGTTCCTGTCTTAAAAATAACTTCTTTTGTATCAGCATATCTCCGGGTGCTGAATATCTCAGTCCTGTATATCTTTTTAAAAATTACGACAAGAGGTTCGGAAAAACCCGCAGACGTGTATTCCATTGTCGGATGCTGAGCCAGAATTCCGCACCCCCAGGTTTCTTTACTTATTCTGGGACTTTCTTTCCAGCCGGAATTACGGGCTAAAACCCATACCAGCCCATAGGCCCCGATAAGAATAATCCCTATTTGCAGCATATCCGGAATTTCAAGATCAAAGCCCAGAAACCTGAAGGCTCTTGAAGAAAAAAGGCCTGAAAGTACACAGAGAGCTGCAGGTACTGCTTCTCCCAGAAGCATGAGTTTTGGGACCTCAGTAACTTTTTCCGCACCAGGTGATCTGGGAAGTGCAAGGAAAGCAGTTCCAAAAAGTTTTACAAAAAGGGCAGATGAAAGGGCGCTGGTAAGAGCGAAAACCGACAGCGTAATAATAAGGAGAACTTTTATAAGGGGTTCAGAAAGAGCTGAGGAGTAAAAGTAGGCCTGGAAAAACATGAGCTCGCTTACAAACCCATTTGTAGGAGGCAGGGCTGCAATTGAAACCGAGCCTATGAGAAAGAAAAGTGCAGTACCTGGCATGCGTTTTATGAGGCCTCCAAAAGTCTCGATATTTCTTGTACCTGTAGCGTGAACAACTGAGCCTGCACAGAGAAAAAGGAGGCTTTTAAAAAGAGCATGATTAAAGGCATGAAAGCAGGCGCCTAAAAGACTTAAAAGGGAAAGGGCTTCAAGACCTTGTACTCTAAAGATTAAATAAAGGCCTATTCCTATGAAAATAATACCTATATTCTCTATGCTACTGTACGCAAGAAGCCTTTTTATGTCGCTTTCTTTCAGAGCATAAATTACCCCTAATAAGGCCGAAAAACTGCCTGCAATAAGAATGAGAACTCCCCACCAGAGTTCGGGAGTGGAAACACAAAACAAGAATCTAAGGAAGCCGTAGATTGCAATTTTTAGCATGACTCCTGACATTAAAGCTGAAACGCTTGAAGGGGCTGCTGGATGAGCATAAGGGAGCCATTTATGAAAAGGTATAATTCCTGCTTTAATCCCAAACCCCAGGAAAAGACAGAGAAAGGGTAAATTAAGAGCATGTGCAGAGTATTCAAGCTGTCCGAATTCTGCAGAACCTGTCAGCTTGAAAAGGCTTATAAAACCCAGGAAAAGGAAAGCTGTGCCCAGGCTTGTCATTATAAAATAAAATAAACCTGCTTTTTTATTTTCTCTTGAAGAATAATCGTGGAGTACAAGCATTAAAGATGAAAAGGACATTGTTTCCCAGAAAACCAGGAAGCCTACCATATTTCCTGCAAGTACAACCATTAACATTGCAAGGATGAACAGGTTTATGAGGGCAGCTTGCAAATTTTTTCCGGCTTCTGCCTGTACATGCTCTATGTATTCAATGGAATAAATTGAAACTCCAGGTAAGACTGCTGCAATTAAAAGAATAAAACCTGCTGATAATTTGTCTGCAGCAAGGGTAAAGCCCAGTCCCGGAAGAAATCTGAATGCTGGAAAAACTGCCTTTTCGCCTGTATACAGAATTGTTCCTGCAAAAATTAACAGCACGATTGAAGAAATTAAAGTTAGGTTAAAGGCTATCTTTCTTGTATTTTTATTTCCATATAGGAGAGGAAGAAAAGTTCCAGATAGGAGAGTAAAAATAGCAATATAAACAAAGGTTTCAAACAAATACCTTCACTCCTGAATTTGGAATTTGGCTATTAAAGCATTATATGAAATGTTTTCAATCAAGGAAGAAAATGGAAGGGTTTTGTTTCGTGTTTTGTCTAAACTCATTTGCCTGCAGATCTGTTTTTTATAAAAATTACCTGAACAATTCCTGTATTCCGTGTTGTATTCCACCATTATCTAATCTCAAGAATTATTTTTTCCCCGGAAAATCTCTCCAGAAACTTTCTAATAATATATAGAAAGAACTTATAAAGTTTTTGAGTAAGCAATAATTTACGGGGTAATCCTGTAACTAAACAAAAAACGAGTAATAAATATATTCAAAAGTCTAAATTTAAATTAACACAATTTCGCGCGTATCAATTGATATCTCTTATTATAAACCCAGGTTAAAAACTAAGTTACGATGAAATAACAAACAAATTCCATCTATGAATTATTTATATTCCTATTTTTTGATTTATATTTAAATTATTATTTCTAGTTTATAAAATAAAATCAATAACTTTGAGGTTGTCACATACATAATATAAATGCACATCAGAAAAGCTATTGTCAATATATTTAAAAGAATATATTCTATAAACACATTTTTCTTAATATGTCTATTTCTAAAAATATATGTTAATAAATTCAATAAATTTAGTAAAAATATTAATGAAAAGTTTCCGTTTTTCCATTTTTATATTTCATTTTTCTTATTGAGCCTTTTTTAAGCCTTTTAAGTCTTTACATGTAAGTCTTTACATCCCGGAATATTGCGTCTCTATTAAGTTATCTTCAAATTTTAGCTTATTAGTCCTTTAAGACTTTGTACACCAGATGTACGTATTTCTTTTCTACAACCTCGTCTCTTAAAAGTTCAAGTCGAATTCTACTTTTTTCAAGGTTTCTGAAAAGGTTTGTGCCGTTGCTTCCTGCAATCTCGGGAGTCAAAACCAGACTTATTTCCTCTACAAGCTCCTGGTCCAGTAAGATACTGTTTAATATTCCCCCACTGTCTGAAACCACAAGTTTGAAACCGTATTTTTGGCTTGCAATCTCAAGGGCCTGTTTTACATTTATGCGATCTGCTCCACTTCGGATAAAATCATAATTTCTTTCTTTTAAATAATTGATATAGCCTTCCGGAGTTTTTTCCGAGACAAGAACAATTACATCCTTACTGTATTCTGAGCGTCTGAAAACGTGCAGAAGCCTTTCAAGCGTTCCTCTGGAGTCTGCAATTAACCAGTACGCTCTCGGATCATCAGCCTGAATTTCGGGTTTTTGGAAATCCGATTTATCCTCTGGAGGGATCTTGTCACAGAAAAACTGTGTTCCTGTTTTTGCCGTATTCGATCCAACTATCATTGCATCGGGCTGATAGCTGCTCAATATTTTATAATGAACATCAAGATTTGCATCAAAGCCTGTAGTTGAGCCGTCAAGGCTTATACTGTTATGAATCACTAATTTTGGTAACATGTTCTCTCCCAAACTACCCCTAATATCTTTTTATTTTATTTTCTGTTGAATTGTATTACTGATAAATTGAACTAACTTAAATTAATTAAAGTAAATTTGTTTTAATTACTTATTAATGAAACCTCAAAAATCTTTTTCATAATATCCCGAATATATTTAATTTATATTAGAACCTATTTAATTCAATGCATAGTTTGAAATTTGAAGGCGTATTTAAATCCAAAAGAGAAAGAGAAGTATTTTTACGCTCTTTATAACCTTCAAGAATAACAAAAATCTCTGCAAACTAATAGAGCAAAGAAGATATAGTGTAAATTAGGGAAATAAATTAAGTGCCCGTCTATTAAAATAAATGTATAATTTCTTATTTCTTAAATAAAAACGGACTTTACTATTTGAGATTAAGATCTTAATACTTTAATGAGATGATAAAATATAATTATTGAAATGGATTTTGTATAGATTAAATTCGTCAAGAATACATTTAGAAAGCAGGAACAGGAACCTTAAACATATTGACTGGTGAAAAAATTCATTTTTCTATCGTTATTAATTTATAATAGTAATTGTATAATTATAATTGGCCCATAAGGCTTTATTATACGTAATATGAAGGGCGCAGGGCAGACGTACAACCTGACCTGTAATGTTTAAACTACATTAAACCGTAAATAGCCTTATGGGCTTCCTCACTGATTTTAAATAGATTTTTTTAAATAAGTTCACTCTCTTTTTATCTAGTTATTATTTCTCTGCATCACAATTTCTTTTCTGAGCTCATCCCAAAACCCAGTTTTCTTCATATAAGTTATGAATCTCAGAAATATTTTCCTTATTTGAAAATCGATTAATTATTTCAAATTCGAGATTTAATAACTCAATTAGAGTTTTGGGATAGGCTCTTCTGTTTTAAATAATGCAAAGCTTGAGAAACGACATTTACATTTTATAATGTTTTTCAGAAAGACTCCATTCTCCAGGGCTTAGAGATGTATTGGTTTCCATAGTCAAAAAGCAATTTTTTTGTAAACATGGCCGGAGTTTTCCTGCAGATTATACTTATTGGAAAGAAAAAGGCTGGCTTGCGCGTAAGGTAAAATACTATGTTGACATGCCTGTAAATCCTTTTTACAATGCAATTGGATGGGTCTCTGAGTAGATATTATAAGAAGAAAAATACGGAAAGACCTGGTTGAGTTACAAAAATAAGTTTTTACTATCTGCATTAAAAGACATGTAATAAAATAAAACGAATGCGTTAAGTTAATTAAATCTTCTAAAAACTATATTTAGTAGATTGCTGAGGCAGTATGAACTTATTAATTATAAAAGTGCTTTAAAAATGGAGTTATAGTCCTGTAAAAGGACTATTCAGAATTTTAGTTTTAGTAGTCCTGAGCGGATTCGAACCACTGTCCCGGGCTCCAAAGGCCCGAAGGATTGACCACTACCCTACAGGACTGCATATTAAAACCTATTAAGGCTTTTACTTATAGATTAATTCTTGTACTTAATTTTTGTGCCAGATTTGGATTATTTTTGTTGATTTAAGGTACTTCAAAAATAAATTTCAATCAAATCCTATAAATCCTATTATACTGAGTGAAATTATCTATCTATATATATTTTTAAATAGTGTAACAATCTCGTCGAAATGTTTTATGATAAATTGTTTTTTGCTTGTAAGCAATTTTTTGGATAATTAATTTGAAATAAGTTATTCTAGTAGTATATTATGGAATTGAGAGACAGAATAATAGGGAATAGTGAAAGTTGAGCGGATTGTTAAAAAGAACTGCCCGAAAGCAACACGACCTTTGCTTTAGAATATATTTGATGGGAATATTGTTCTAAAGTGCCTGTATTGGGGGATACGGGAAGTCAATAAATGCTTTCGGGCTTCTTCTTGCGAGAATATTTATTGGAAAACAATTTGTCTCCTTTAGCTAATTTATCTAATTTCGGCTTTTTTCAGTTTTATTTTAACCTTGTCTCATTTTAATTTTAGCTCCATTTCAGCATTTTACTCTATTTAATTTTCAATTTCAGTTTTAGTTTCACTTCTACTGGTTTTCTGCTTGTTTTTCGGTTTTAATTTCTATTTTGTCCAATCCTGAAAAATCTATTATATTTAGGTTAAGAAAAATTCATACCTTGCAAAAAAGATCCCAAAAAACGATCATAATATCTTACAACAGCTTTGAAACTTTTCACCTGACATTTTATTTTATTTGGCAGCAATTTTTTAAAAAATTAATTTAAAATAATTAATAGTAGAATATTATATTTGTAATTGGGAACGACACAGAGGAATAATTTAAATGCTGCCACAAAATATGAATCTTCTAGAGGTTGCGGATCTCTCTTCAACTAAATTTGTTCTGGAAAACTCATTTCCGAAAAGTGATATAAACATATCTGACAAAGAAATACAAGACCTCTGGGTTTCTTATTATCGTTTCGTTTTCTTTTCCCTTTTTATATTTTCAATAATTATAACAGGTTTTTATTACTTTATGGATTTTTATTTTAATTAAGTTCAATTTATTCCTTCTTTTTTTGCAAAATACTTCTTGGATGTAAAGGCTTTTTTTATTGCTGATTTATCTTTATATGATTTTAAAATCTATGACTTTCATTTTTTGGATTTTTGAAGCAGTATATGCAACACTATAATCTGTTTGTGTTTTAAAACGCTTTAGATATTAAAGTTAAAGTTCATTTAGTATTAATTCATATTGTGATTTTAAAACATTTTATGCTAAAATATTTTTTGTTTGGTGGAAATTTTTGATATAATTAATTTAAAATAAGTATGAGTATAATTATATATTGCAACTGGGGAGAGAAAGAGAAAAGAGTGAGTTTAAGGGTATGAACACTAAGCAGTAAAGAAGCGCCTGGAAGCTATTGGTCCTGTTTCGAAAATATACTTGGGGGAGTATACTGAGAAACTACTGTATCGGGGGCTACAGTAAATGGAAATACGCTTTCAGGCTTTTTCTTACTATTTTAAAACACTCACAAATGAATTTTTAATTTGGAATGTTTAGTTTCTGAATGTTTGATTCTGAATGTTTGATTCTGTTTTAGCCAATCTTATGAATCTTATTTTTATGACAGCCCGAAATTTTGCTATTTTTCCTTATTTCTCAAGGAAATTCGTTTATTAAATATTCCTTTTCCTGTTAAACCTGATTAAATTCTATTAAATTTAAAGATTACATGTTTTAGGTACTTTTTAAATATAGCCCTTTTAGATACTGCTATTTATTATCGATTAGAAGCACTTGCGACATATTGAATTTTACCTTCTATTTATACTTATATACTCTAGACCTTTAATTGTTCTTTTAATTGTTATTCTTTAACTGTTATTCTATTAATAATATGGATATTTGTTGTTTTCCAGTTGGCACACAATAACATTTAATTTTTTGCTGACTTTAAAACATTTGACATTAAAATATTATTCCTTGCAGGCCAATTTTTTACAGAATTAATTTAAAATAACTAATGGTATAATGTTATATTTGGAGTTGGGAAGTAAGACGGGGTAAAAACCAATATAGAACAGAAATGCCTGAAGGTAACCCCTTCTCTAATTAATTATGCTTGGGGAAGTGTAATTTTAGAGGGGTTGTATTGGGGGATACAGCAAAAGGGAAAGTAAAACCTTCAGGCTTCTTCTAAAATCGCTTTTCTTAAAAATACTCTTCTAAAAATTACTTTTCTTAAAACGACTCTTCTGATCCTCGTGGCATTCCATTATTTCTAACTTCTCTGCTATTTCCCTTTTAGAGCAATTTTTATTATTAAAAGTCCTTGAATTCCTTTTTTCTTTAATTCTCTTCAGTATTTATGAAAATTATAACTATGTAAGTTTTTAGCTCTAATGAAATTTTCCTGCTATCTTTTTCTATTTTTATGCATACTCTTCTTCTACCTGATTTTTCCCTGCTATTTTAAAGGTTGTCAAAAAAGGCCTTTTAATCGGAAGAACAATGTTCTCTTTTTCAATATGAATCTGAACTGCTTCTTTAAGGTTTGAGACTGCATCTTCAATAGTTATCCCCCAGCTTGTAATTTCTAACTCGAGACATTTGGATACGTATACTTCATCTCTTTTTTGCACCATTGCAGAAAAAGTAAATAATTGTGTCATAGATTATAATACCCCTGTTTTTTATATTAATTTTTATAATATTTATTTTCAGCTATAAAACGAGATTGCCTGTATACAATCTCTATACAAATTCTTAACTCATTTCCTGAATTATTGGCAAGTTACCAACTAAATTCTCTGCTAAATTCACAGATGTTTTAATAAATATATAATAATGTTTTGCTAAACTCTTTCCTGAATCTGAGAAACTCAACTTCACAGCATAATTTTTTATAAAATTATATATATTTTCTATATGAAAAATTCAAATACGTTGCTATCTATTTCTAAATTAATCTACAGTTTTAATAGGGGCTTAAATCTGTCTCTTTAAGATACTTTTTCATATCTTTTTAGTCAGAGAGGAGATTTGATGAAAATTAAGAAACTAAATATTTTATCTGTTTTATCGTTGGTTGGTTTACTACTTATTGGAAGTATTGCTTTAGCATCAGATTTTGATAATTCTAACAAACAGGATATTATCCCGAATGACGCTGCAAACTCTAATCCTTCTACAGGATCCGAAGCTAAAATAAAAAACGTTATCGTTCTTGTTCCTGATGGTTGCTCCCAGAGTGTTCAGACTTTAGCCCGCTGGTACAGTGGAAAACCCCTGCAGCTTGATGAAATGGTAGTTGGAACCGTTTCAACTTATAGCACTGATTCCGTAATTACGGATTCTTCTTCTGCTGCAACATCTTTTGCTACAGGATACAAGACAACAAACGGATTCATAAGTGTAGGCCCTGCTGAGGACAAAGTCCTAAGTACACTTAAAGTTCCATCTAAGGATTTACAATACAGGCCTCTTGCGACAGTCCTTGAGGCTTCAAAACTTGAAGGCAAAGCTACAGGGCTTGTAGTCACTTCCCGGGTTACCCATGCGACACCTGCAGCTTTCGCCTCCCATGTTGATAATAGGGATAATGAAAGCGAGATTATGGAACAGCTTGTCTACCAGGACATTGATGTAGTCTTTGGCGGAGGTTCAAGTTACCTGATTCCTACCTCTGAAAAAGGTAAAAGGTCTGACGGGGAAAATCTGACAAAAGTGCTTCTTGAAAGAGACTACCAATTTGTTGATAACAAAGATAAAATGTTAAAACTAAACTCGGGTAAAACCTGGGGAATTTTTTCAACTACCCATATGGCATCTAACATAAACCGTCCCCTTCTAGCTCCTGAACAGCCTTCTCTCGAAGAAATGACAGAAAAGGCCATTGAGCTGCTTTCCCAGAATAAAGACGGCTTCTTCTTAATGGTAGAAGGCAGTCAGATAGATGGAGGGACCCATGCCAATGACCCTGTTTATGCAGTCACTGAATTCCTGGCTTTTGACGAAGCTGTTAAAGTTGCTGTTGATTTTGCCAAAAAAGATGGGCATACTCTTGTTCTGGCTTTCCCTGACCATAACACCGGAGGGATGACAATTGGCAGTTATACAGATGCTGAATATGAATCTACAACAATAGAAGAAGTCGTTCAGCCTTTGAAAGGGATGAAGCTTAATTCTATAGGAGTTGCAACAAAAATAGGAACCAATCTTTCTCCTGAAAATATCAAAACGCAACTTAAAACCTGGTGGGGGATTGACGCAACTGACGAGGATATCGTCGAGATCCTGAAACTTTATAACAATGGTAAAGGTACGCCGCTTGATTATTCTATCAGTAAAGTAGTTAGCCAGAACCATACAGTTATTGGCTGGACTTCATACGGCCACTGTGGAGAAGATGTTCCACTCTGGGCTTATGGGCCTGGTCATCCTGCAGGCCACATGGATAATACAGAGATTGCTGATTATATTGCTGAAAAAATAGGCATCGACCTGAATGAAACTAATAAATGTTTATTTGTCGAGGTAGATCAGGTTTTCTCAAAAGACAACGGAGATGGGAAACTTGATAATGGTGAATATCTGCTGGATACCACAAACTCTTCAAACCCTGTACTAAGAATAGGGGATGCAAACCTGCCAGTAAACAAAAATATTCTTATTAAAGATGGAGAAACACATGAACTTGATGGCATAGTTGTCTATGCTCCAGCAACAGGAAAGGCCTATATTCCTGCAGAAGTTCTGTCTCTTGTCTGAAAAAAATGTTGAAAATTATTGTTTAAAAATAAGAGCAAGAGAACATAAATCAAATTTTGATAAGAAGATGTTAGTATAATTACGTTATACTAATAATTCCTCAAATCACTATTTTTAAAATCAAGTTTTTCCTAAAATTTTCTAAAAAACAGCAGTTTAAACCAGTATTCCATCGACTATTCTATATTATAATATTCTTTATTTTTTATATATTCTACTTCCTACTATTGAGTTTAATTAAATTCAGGAAATAAACATAATGTAAATATTTGTCCAGATCATCAATACTGAAAATAGAAGTATATGTGTGTATTTTTTAAATATTATATACTTAGCTATATATATTTTATATGTGAAAAATTCAAATACAGGCGCCTCCTTTCTCAGGTTTGAGATCTTAATTCTGAACTTATCTAAACTAAAAAGCTTTAAAAAGTCGCTCTCAAGTTTGAGGTAATTCTATGGAGACTGAAAAGCCGAATACTTTGTTTGCTTTATCGATACTTGGCCTGCTGCTTCTTGCAAATGTCGGTTCAGCATTGACTTCGAATGATTCCTTTTCTCAAAATAACGCAATGAATAAAGATACTACCTCCAAATCAGGCATAGAATCGGAGGCTAAAATTAAAAACGTTATAATTCTTGTTCCTGATGGGTGCTCGCAAAGTGTCCAGACTTTAGCCCGCTGGTACAGTGGAAAACCCCTGCAGCTTGATGAAATGGTAGTTGGAACCGTTTCAACTTATAGCACTGATTCCGTAATTACGGATTCTTCTTCCGCTGCAACAGCTTTTGCTACCGGATACAAGACAACAAATGGATTCGTAAGTGTAGGCCCCTCTGGAGATAACGTGCTGGACACGTTAGAGGTTCCACCTGAGGATTTACGATACAGACCTCTTGCTACAGTCCTTGAGGCTTCAAAACTTGAAGGCAAAGCTACAGGGCTTATAGCAACCTCTCGTATTACCCACGCAACCCCAGCAGCTTTTGCCTCCCATATCCATGATAGGGATATGGAGAATGAAATTATGGAACAGATGGTCTATGAGGACATTGATGTAGTTTTTGGAGGAGGGTCCCGTCATCTCATTCCTGAAAGCGAAGGTGGAAAAAGAACTGATGGAGAAAATCTGACAAAAGTGCTTCTTGAGGATGGATACCAACTTGTGGATAGCAAAAATGAAATGTCAAACCTGACGGAACCTAAAGTCTGGGGACTTTTTGCCAGCAGTCATATGGCTCCTGATATTGATCGTACAGAGTTTGCCCCTGAAGAGCCTTCTCTTGCCGAAATGACCGGAAAGGCTATTAATCTGCTGTCTCAGGATAAAGACGGCTTCTTCTTAATGGTTGAAGGCAGCCAGGTTGACTGGGCAAACCATGCTAATGATCCTGCATATGCAGTTACTGATTTCCTGGCTTTTGATGAAGCTGTTAAAGTTGCTGTCGATTTTGCCAAAAAAGATGGGCATACTCTTGTCCTGGCTTTTCCGGATCACAACACCGGAGGCATGACAATTGGCAGCTATTCAGACTCTGATTATGTTAATACAACCGTAGAAGACGTAGTCAAACCTCTTAAAAGTATGAAACTCAGCTCTACAGGCCTTGTAGAAAAGATAGGAGAAGATATCTCTCCAGAAAGCATCAAGAGTCAACTTAAAACCTGGTGGGGGATCAACGTAACTGATGAAGAAATAGACGAAATTCTTAAACTTTACAGCAATGGAGAAAATCTTTCCCTTGACTATGCAATAAGTGAAGTAATCAGTCGGAACCATACAGTCATTGGCTGGACCACTCACGGCCACTGCGGAGAAGATGTTCCACTCTGGGCTTACGGGCCTGGGCGTCCTGCAGGCCACATGGATAATACAGAGATTGCTGATTATATTGCTGAAAAAGTAGGTTTTGACCTAAATGAAACTAATAAATGTTTATTTGTCGAGGTAGATCAGGTTTTCTCAAAAGACAACGGAGATGGACAGCTTGATAATGGTGAAAATCTGATGGATTTAACTGATTCTTCAAATCCGGTATTAAAAATAGGAGATTCAAATCTACCAGTAAACAAAAATATTCTTATTAAAGATGGAGAAACACATGAACTTAAAGGAATTGTTACTTACTCCCCAATAACAGGCAAAGTCTATATTCCTGAAGAAGTTCTATCCCTTATTTAATGAACCGTCTTTAATATCTTCAGTGAAATATTAAGAAGTTCTAAAGTTTGGGTTTGATAAATAAAAGCTTATAATGCCTCTAAAGAAACTTTGTGCCTCATTCAACGTTATATCTTATAAATGAGGTTAAAATATTTTTCTAAAAAGAAGTAAAAAGAGTTATGTTCCTTCTATTCCTTTATATTTTTTTATACTTAAGCTAGAAAGAAGCCTGAACATACAAAACCTTCATAATGTCTTAAAAAAGATTTTTAATTCTTAAATTTCTTAATTTCTTAAAATATCTTAATTTCCCTTCTAATTGAATTTTATTTGTTATTAGGTACCCTTAAATGAGCCAAATGCTGTCGATTTTGCTTGTTAAGACATATCGAATTATGGATTAACAACAAAATTAAAAACGACTACATTAGGCTTCAGTTTATAAAATTTACTGGCTTATATTGCACATAACAAATCAGTTGAATTATGCCCCTTGATGTTGATTATGGGGTACCTGAATAGTTACTTTTATTTTTTGTATTTTTTTTACATGTTCTTCATATCCGTCTTTTATCCGAATTCTTTTGTAGACAGACTGTTTTATTTTCATTAATTGCGATTACTAAGCTTTATTTTAACATTTTTCCCTGAGGTAAATAGAATGAATGAATGAATGAATGAATGAATGAATGAATGAATGAATGAATGAATGAATTACCCCTCTGCTTGGTATTTATAAAACTTCTTTTATAATGCTATACGAACGCTTAAAAAAGGAGACGAATTTTAATGGATGGAGAACTGACCTCAAGACAGCGTTTTATTAATGCCCTTGAGCAGAAAAACGTTGATAGAATCCCTTATGGGTATTTATGGTTCGGAGCTGGAAATGCGGTTCTTGAAAAAATGGGCGCAAATCTAAAAGATATTTACTATTCTGCAGAAGGTATTGCACAGGCCCAGCTTCTTGCCAGGGAGATGTATCATCATGACAATGTTATGTCCCCCTGGGGTTGCTTGCTTGTAGAAGCTGAGGCTCTGGGAACAAAAATAAATGTAAAAGAAAATGCCTATCCCACTGTGGCAAAATATGCTCTTAAATCCGCATCTGAACATTCTCAAATAGACCCTGATTCTATTGGCCAATCAGAACGGGTAGACACTATTAAAGGTTCAATTGAAATCCTTAAAAATAAAATTGGAGAAGAGGCTTTTATCGCAGGGGCGACAATGGCTCCTCTTATGCTTGCATCCCAGGTTATGGGAGGCAGCAGGCTTTGCATTGATATGCTTAAAAAAAGGGAGGATTTCCATCAGCTCCTTGAAAAACTCACAGATAGCTGCATTTTTTTTGCGGATTTGCTGCTTGAAGCTGGAGCTGACGGGATTTTCGTTGAAAATGGAGAGAATACAGGCGACCTTTTCAGCTTTCAGATGGCAGAAGAATTCATGCTTCCCTACACAAAGAGGTTATATGATCATATAAAAGCTAAAGGAGGATATGTAATCTCACATAACTGTGCAGCGCAGGCCTTTTATGACCTGGAACTCAAATTAAAACCTCATGCTTTGAATTTTGCTTTCGGAAATGTAAAATCACTTGGAGAAAAATATAGCGTCGAATGTAAAAATCTCCATAACCACAATAATCTTGGATGCAGCCCCAGACACTGTTTTAAAGAGTTTAAGGAATTTTCTGACGCAGGTATCTGTCTTATGGGAAATATAATCCCTGATGCTCCACTCAGAGGTTCCAGGACTGAAATTGAACATGAAGTTAAAAGCTGCTTGAGAGCTGCCCCTGAAAAAGGTTTTATTTTATCTACTGGCTGTGAAATTCCCCTGAATACCCCGCTTGAAAAAATGGAAATGCTCTGGGATGCAGTAAAAAGCATTCAAAAAGAGTAAAAGGGAATTTATAAGTTCTAATTTAGAAGTTATAGCGCCTTTTAAACAATAAGATCCATGCATTTGTAAATTACTAAGTTTTAAATCAATACTGTAAGAGTTAAATCAATAATATGTGATTTTTGAAAATCCTTGGGGGAAGAATTACCCCCAAAATTTTTCAATTTCTTCTTTAAAGATTCTGGAAAGCTATACCACTTTTAACTTTTAATTTTTCAACTTTTTAGTTTTTTAACTTATTGAATTTTTAACCTTTTAGTTTTTTTAACTTACTAACTATTTAGCTTAATCTTTGTTTAAAACCCTCAAGCGCAGATATTTTATACTTATGTGGACATCACATTCTAAATCAAATCTTCATAATTTATATTAATAAGTGTGTAGGGCTTATGATTCTTGAGCTAAGTTTTTCTCCTTTAATGACAATCAAACAAATTTCTGATACATTCCCTGAGATGCCTGATATTTCCATATTTATTCTTCTGGGAGTCTTTTTGCTTACTGCCCTAAGACAGGTGGGGTCTTTACGGCTCCAGATCTGGCAAATTATGACTTTTGGAGCTGGTCTGGTATTACTGCTTGGAGAAATTTCGCCTGGTAAAGCTATTGATGCAGTCAATCTCGATGTACTCATTTTTCTTTTCGGAGCTTTCTGTGTGGGAGAGGCACTTAACAAAAGCGGATACCTTTCTTTTCTTGGAAACCGGATTGTTTCCAGGGCAAAAAATACAGACCAGCTTGTTTTACTTGTTTTATTTACTACAGGATTGCTTTCTGCAATCCTTATGAACGATACGCTTGCTATTATGGGGACTCCTCTTGTTTTACAGTTTTCGAGAAAATACGATATATCTCCAAAGCTTATGCTCTTTGCACTGGTTTTTGGGGTAACTACTGGCAGTGTAATGAGCCCTATAGGAAACCCCCAAAATCTGCTTATAGCAATTAATGGAAATCTTGAAACCCCGTTTGTAACTTTTTTACGTTCTCTTGCCCTTCCAACTTTTATTTGTATCATTCTTGCTTATGTTGTACTCAAACTGTTTTTCAGGCAAGAATTTGGAAAAACAGCTTTGATTCATTCCGAAGAAGTAATTAAAGATCCTGAACTGGCCCTGATTTCAAAAATAGCCTTACTTATTTTGCTAATTTTAATAATCTGCAAGATCTTCCTTGTAGAATTTTTCCCGGCCTGGAATTTTAGCCTGAGTCTGATAGCTCTTTTATCCGCGACCCCGGTATTTCTTAGCAAAAGGCGTATTGAAGTTTTAAAAAATATAGATTGGGCAACTCTGGTTTTCTTTGTTTCAATGTTTATACTTATGGAAAGCGTATGGATTTCAGGTACATGTCAGGAACTGCTTCACAGGTTAACCCCTCAATTAGGTTCTATCCCGGTAATTCTTGCACTAAGTATAGGACTTAGCCAGCTTATTTCTAATGTCCCCTTTGTTGCGCTCTATCTCCCTGCCATGGGAACCTCTATTTCTGAAGGACAATTAATGGCTCTTGCTGCTGGAAGTACAATTGCAGGGAATTTATTGATCCTGGGAGCTGCCAGCAATGTTATTATTATCCAGAACGCCGAAAAAGAAGGCGAAACTCTCTCATTTATTGAATTCTCCAGGATAGGCCTCTTAATCACACTTTTAGATGCAATCATCTATTTCATTTTCCTTTGAATCTTAAAAAAGAGCTACTTTCCTCCTATATATATAATTTTAAGGCCTTAAAAGGCTCTAAACTTGATTTAACCCTTTATTGGTTTTAATTTATCTTTAAATTTTTAACCTTGTTTATAAGCAACTGTCTGACTCCGATAAACTTGATATACTCTTAGCACATACATTTTTTTCTGGAAGATATAAGATCATGACCCAGAATAATATTGATCCGAGTATCAGGCGCAAACGCGCCAGAGGTATGGTACAGCAGAAAACCCTCGGGCCTGTTGAGGATCTCGAGACTCACGTAAGGTCCGATTGGTGGCAAACTCTTTTTAACTCTCTTTATCTCAAGACCGATGCCGATCTTTTAGATGATATGGAGGTTACTAAAAAAGAGGTCGATCTGATAATTTCCATTTTGGGGGTGACCACAGAATCAAAAATTCTTGATCTGTGTTGCGGCCAGGGAAGGCATGTGCTTGAACTGGCAAGAAGAGATTTTTTAAATGTTGAGGGGTATGACAGATCTCAGTATCTTATAAGAAAAGCAAGAACCAGAGCACAGAAAGAAAACCTGCAGGTAAGGTTTAAAGAAGGGGATGCAAGAAAGCTTCCCTATCCATCTGACACATTTGATGTAGTTACTATTCTGGGCAACAGTTTTGGTTATTTTGATTCTTCACTTCATGACAGAAAAGTACTTGAAGAAATCTTTAGAGTCTTGAAGCCGGGGGGCAAAGTTTTCATTGATGCTGCAGATGGAGATCATCTCAAAAAGAATTTTCAGCCAAGATCATGGGAGTGGCTGGATAGAAAATATTTTGTTTGCAGGGAAAGAGCTCTTTCTGCCGATGGGGATCGGTTAATCTGCAGGGAGGTAATAAGCCGTATTGACAGGGGGATAATTGCAGACCAGTTCTACGCTGAAAGGTTATACAATAAAGAAAGCCTTTTTGAACTGCTTACAAATTCGGGGTTTAGCAGCCCGACATTCCATACAACCTTCAGTCCGGTATCTGCAGGCACGCAGGATGCAGGCATGATGGGACAGAGGATTTTACTCTCAGCTTCTGTTGAAAAGGCCTGGCCTTCTTTGCTTCAGACAGCAGGCATTAAAAAGCCTCTGAATATTGCAGTTGTACTTGGAGATCCAAGAAAAGAAGACCAGGTTAAGCCAGCGTGTGTATTTGATGATGATGATTTTGATACGCTTGAAAGAATGAAAAAGGCGCTTTCTGAGATTCCTTTTATAAAATTTACTTATCTTGACAGGCATGACACTCTGCTTGATGACCTTAAAAAGAAAGCAGGGAAGATTGACCTTGTGCTAAATCTCTGTGATGAAGGGTTTTGCAACGAACCTACAAAAGAGCTTCATGTTCCAGCTTTACTTGAACAGTTAAATATTCCGTATACAGGAGCCGGTCCACAGTGTCTAGCATTTTGTTATGATAAATCAATAGTAAGGGGAGTTGCAAGAGAAATGAACATTCCTGTTGCAAACGGGGTTCTTGTGACTGAAGACTCTGAGCTTTCAAAGCTAAACCTTACTTTCCCCTTACTTGTAAAACCTAATTCCGGAGATTCAAGTTTTGGAATTACACAAAAGAGTATTGCCCATTGTAGGCAAGAACTTTTTGATATCCTTGCTGAAACCCGGGACAAAATAGGGTCTGACAAAGCATTCCTGCTTGAAGAGTTTTTGCCAGGAAAAGATATCAGTGTTGGAATTCTGGGAAACCCGCCTGCATGCACTGTGCTTCCCATAACAGAAGAAGACTATTCAGCAGTTCCAGAGAACCTTCCAAGGATCTGCGGGTACGAAGCTAAATGGATTCCTGAATCTCCTTACTGGAAAATCAAATCCGTGCCTGCTGAGCTTCCGGATAAAACCAAAAAAGAAATCATAAAATGGTGTCTTTCCCTTTTTAACAGGCTAGGATGCAGGGATTATGCCCGTTTTGACTGGAGGCTTGATGCAGAAGGAAAACCAAGACTTCTTGAAGTAAATCCGAATCCTGGCTGGTGCTGGGATGGACACCTGGCAAAAATGGCAGCATATGCTGATATTTCTTATTCAGGTATGCTTGGGACAATTCTAGAAGCTGCAAAGAAAAGGTATGACCTGGAAACTCCGGAAAAAATGGAGGTTTCAAAGAAGTTGCGCGAAGGCATTCCCAGAAAAAGTCCGGATGAATGTGCTGCTGAATTTGAAGAGAACTTCGAAGAAGACCTTGAGACCAGTAGTTCCATTGAATCAGAGGATAATAGAGAAAGAGAAGCTTTTTCAGACACATCAGAAACAATACAGGCCTATGAAGGTTTGTAAATCAACTTGAAGTTTTACTTAAGGTATGGAAATATAGGGAAGGCGAATTTTTTTTCACTTCCTCTTTTTTATTAATCAGAGTTCGTTTATTCTGGTATTTGTTTTAGTAATTAACAGTTTTATTTTATTAATTAAAATGTCTTTATTTGAGTTTATAGTTTTTAGAAGATCTTTAATTGATCAGATTGATTAATCCTGAGGGCTTATTTTAAGCTTAAAAACTCTATATTTTCATTTTTGGATAATAATTGTAAGAATATCCTGATCCTGCATCCTGTGATCCAGTCCTACTCGCTGTCCAGGATGCTTTGCAGACGCTCCCCAGATCTGGGCATACCTGAATTTCCTGCGAAAATCCCTGTGTAAGCGGTCACAGATTTGGGCTATATTTGTTCCACTCATAACTATTAAAGGCTCTTCCATGTCTGCAGGCTGTCCCTGTGGTTTCAAATAGACCCGGATAAAACCAAGCCTGTCATAAATGGCATCTTTAAGAGTTTCTATATTGGTTCCTGCGTGGGCTGAAATAAAGATTGCATCCGGATAGAGTCTTCTGCATTCTTCAATTAATTGCGGATAAGCCAGGTCAACCTTATTGACAACTGTAAGGGATCGGACATAACTTCTGTTATTCAGGACAACATCAATAAGCTGGTCAACAGTAATGTTTTCTCTTATGAGTACACTTGCATTATGGATCTTGTACTCGTCAAGTACAGCCTTAATCGTTTCTTCGTCGATATCAAGGTCAATAGTAGAATTGATCTCGATTCCGCCCCTGTCTTTTCTTTTAATAACGACATCAGGGGGCTCTTCGTCAACACGAATCCCTGCCTGGTAAAGTTCATCCATAAGCACTTCGTAGTGTTTGGGCTGGAAAACATCGAGCAGAAATATAACCATGTCAGAGTTTCGGATAACTGAGATAACTTCTTTCCCACGCCCGCGCCCTGAGGACGCGCCTTTAACAAGCCCGGGCACGTCAAGAAACTGAATTGTTGCCCCTTTGTGTTCAAGAACCCCAGGTACAACTGTAAGGGTAGTAAACTCATATGCACCTACAGCAGACTTGGCATCTGTAAGTTTATTTAAAAGCGTAGATTTCCCTACTGACGGAAAACCCACAAGGGTTACAGTTCCATCTCCGGATTTTCTAACTGAATATCCGTCTCCTCCACCTTTTGAAGAGGCTTTTTTTTCTACCTCATCTCGAAGCCGAGCTATCTTGGCTTTCAACCTGCCTATATGGTGGGAAGTTGCCTTATTATACTGAGTCTTTCGAATTTCGTCTTCGACTTCCTGTATTTGCTCCTGTATGCCGCTCATCTGGAACCTGCCGATTTCGGGAAGAAATGATTTTATATTACTTTAAAAAAGAGAACTTATTTAACTCTCTCTGTAAGCCTTTTTTGTTGAAAACAGATTTATAATCTGAATATTTCATTCTGAATAGTTGAATGCAATATATATACCTATGGAATGCTTCTATCCTTTTTTGTGTAACTTTTATCTGATTTTCTTCTGATTTCAGTTCAATTTTTATCCGGGTTTGTTTAGTTTTTCTAATTTTCATCTAATTTTCATCTAATTCTTATCTACTTTTCACCTAATTTCGTCTAATTTTTACTTGATTTTCCTATTTTATCAAAATATAAATTTCGTGGCTTTTACTTATTGGGACGATTTAGTTTTTTATATCTGTATATCTTTCTATTTATATTTATTAATAAGTATAATAATATTTAAACTTTATTGAAGGTCTGTATATACTTATAATTCATATAAACTATTTTTAATTAAATGAAATAATTTTGCCTGTCCTCTCATATACCTGTAATCCTGCCGGAAGTTTGGATGCAAATTCCTTGGAATTCAGGACTTCAAGAAATCTTCTGACCTCATAAGTATCAAAAATTTCTTTTCTAATAAGGAAATCATACTCGTCTTCTGCGAATTTTATGAATTTTAAACCATTCCGCTCAGCGCAGGGCCTTAGTCCCACCCCTGCATCTGCTTTTCCAGAAATAACTGCCTCGCAAATTGCAACCTCAGATTTTGCTCCTGAATAATATCCGGAAATAGAATCTATAAATTCCTTTTTGCTAATACCCTTCTTAACTGCAAGTTCGGAAATTTTCAGGTCAACCAGGGCTCTTGTACCTGACCCTGGATTCCGATTAATCAGACGTTTGCCTGAAAGCTCCGAAAGCCCCGAAATGGAACTTTCCTGCGGGACAATGAGGCCTATATCTCTTCTGTATCCTTTAACAGGAATGACTCCTGAAAGCCCCATACTCTTTATTATTGGGATATTATACAAAATTCCGGCTTGCATTTCACTCTGCACTTCCAGGTCTCTGGAAGGCATATTCACACCTGCAATGTCAGCAGTTTTTGAGGCAATTGAACTAAAACCGCCACTTGAACCAGTATAAAGAGTCCTGAAGCGAAGCCCACTGAGATCCTCAAGCAGGTCAAGCCCGGGACAGAAGCCGCCCGTTATTAGAAGGTCAGGTTTTTGAACGTTTCCAAAAAGAGTTACTTCCACAGAAGTTCCTGCCTCGATAAATTCAACATTTGGAGGAATTTCAATAAATCCGTCTGCTTCAGAAAGGGAAGTAATTGCTCCCGAACCTCTATCTGCAGGGTACACCTGTCCCCGGATCAGGCCAACCGGAAGAAGCTGCTGTCTGCCTTCCGAACGGAGGTTAGGGCCCATAATTCCTTTTTCTATCTTTTTAAGGCCTGCATCTGCTCCAAGGGTTTTTCTTATAAGGGGAGCTACGAATTCGTTGAAAATCATTAGTGCAGAAGTGGGATTTCCAGGCAGGCCTATAATAGGAACCCCTTTTATTCTGCCAATAACGACAGGTTTTCCGGGTTTGATATTGATCCCATGTGCAAGGGTTTCTCCCATTTCTTCGATCAGACGGTACATTACGTCCCCGGTTCCCGAAGAGGTACTTCCGGAGGTAAGGATCAAAGCACATTCAGAAGCAGCCGTTTCAAGCGCTTTTCTCATAACACCTTCATTGTCCTTTACAATTCCATAAAGCAAAGGAAACGCTCCACATTCCTGCGCTCCCGCATATAACGTGTAAGAGTTCGCATCATATACCTGTCCAGGCGCAAGCTTTTCTCCAGGGCATATCAGCTCATCTCCCGTGGAAATTAACCCTACCTGTAATTTGAGCACAGGGACTTCTTTTTTTCCAATGGAGGCAAATACCCCTATTTCTCTTGTTCCAAGTTTTCGTCCTTTTCGAAGCACACGTTCCCCTTTTAAGATATCAGAGCCTGCTTTCATGATATTTTCTCCTACTGTTACAGGCCTGGATATAAACACAGTCCCAGCTTCTTCCAAGCTGTATTCAACCATTACCACAGCATCAGCTCCCTCAGGGATAGGAGCTCCTGTTGCAATTTCAACAGTTTCTCCTGTTGAAACCTTGAATTTTTCATCAGAACCGGCCGGAATATTTCCAAGTATTTTAAGCCTTACAGGCTCGGTTTCACTAGAAGAATAAGTATCTTCGGCCTTGACAGCATAGCCGTCCATTACAGATCGTGGAAAAGGAGGTACGTTAATTTCTGAAACTACATCTTCTGCAAGAATTCTATTGCAGGCTTTCTCAAGAACTGAATTTTCCTTTTCAAGAATGAGCTCAAGGTTGTTTATTATTTCCCGTGCTTTTTCTACAGAGATAAGCTTCCGAAATTCTTTACGCTTCATAAGACCTAACCCGATTTTTATTTGTTTCAGATGGCTTTCCTGCTTTAATAGTGTTTCCTGAAATCGCTTGTAAATACTTTGCACGGTTTCCGATATTTTCCAGAGATTCGAAATTTAAAATTCGAACTTTAAAAATAGCAAAAAAACTAGCAGAGAAACTAGCGAAAAGAATTAACCAAAGGCAGTATTCTTAAAAATTCTGATCTAAGAAATCTCGAAAAATCCTAAAAACTATAGTAGCTGTAACGTAATGAAATGTAATTTATCTAATCCACAATATAGTTTCGTATAATTAAAATCTGCAAAAAGAGAAAGGCGGGAAAACCCCGCTTTATTATTTATTCATATATAGGGGTGCCTGTTGTCTGGGTTATCCTGTCAAAGGCTTCAACCATTTTCATTGTCAGGGGCCCGGGCTTACCTGTGCCTATAAGCCTTCCGTCAAGCTTGGTCATAGGAGCAGATTCAGCTGCAGTGCCTGTGACAAAAATCTCATCTGCAGTATAAAGGTCAAATAACCCGAGGTTTGCTTCAATAGTCTTATACCCCATCTCTGTCAGAAGTTCGATTGCTGCGGCCCTTGTAATTCCTTTTAAGTTGCTGATTGTGAAGGGTGTAAAAACCTGGTTGTTTTTAACTATGAAGATATTGTCTCCTGAACCCTCACAAACAAAACCGTTCTGGTCAAGGAAGATGGCTTCATCTCCTCCCTTTTCATTTGCTTCGATTTTTGCCAGAATGTTGTTGAGATAGTTTAAGGATTTGATATTTGGAGACACGGTATCAGGCGCATTTCTCCTGACACAGACGCTGACTCCTGTAAGCCCTACTTCGTAGAGATCTCCATACATGGCACCCCAGCCCTGGGCTATTATAACCACGGTTGGTTTTCCACATTTGCGTGGATCAAGCCCAAGGTCACCGACTCCCCTTGAAACGATCGGGCGGATGTAAGCATCTCTAAGATTGTTTTTCCTGAGGGTTTCAAGTATTGCCTCGGTCATTTCTTCTTTTGTAAGGGGGATTTCCATTGCAATTGCTTTCGCCGAGTCAAAGAGTCTGTCAACATGTTCCTTTAACTTGAAAACACGCCCGTTGTATGCTCTTATGCCTTCAAATACGCCGTCGCCATAGAGATAACCATGGTCATAGACCGAAACCTTGGCTTCGGGTTTGGGAACAAATTTCCCATCCAAGTAAATCAATAACTCAGTCATTTGCGAACAATCCTCGAGATCCTATCAAATTTTAATTTTATTGAAATTTAATTTTGAATTAACCCTTTAGAGTATACCCTTTTAATACCTCAATTTCTTAAAACTCTAATGTACAGGGCTTAATAAAGCATTTTATTTTGATAAAATTGGCAGTATTTGAACTCGCGGCTTTTCAAGAACCTAAAGCGTTAGGGGGAATCTTCATACTGGCCAACCACTTAAAATGCTGATTGGGGGTACATACTGATTATATATTACAATTCCGCTTCTAAATAAATATTTTTAGATTTTTTCTGGCCTAAATCCAGATTCATACAAAAACTTTTTATCTTAGAACGCTCATTTCGTATTCCGCAGTACAAAAGCAAACAGGGCTCGTGGCTTAGCCAGGATATAGCGCTGG
>JBNAKO010000129.1:0-3328 GCA_049706495.1 Methanosarcina sp.
TAATCCTGTGTTCCAGATTATCAACTGTGCTCCTGATAACATAAGTAATTTTGAGAAATTAGAATTAATAGGTAAAAATGGGTTTTGGGATAGCCTCATAATTATAAAAATAAAATGGATTGAGAAAAGTTATTAAAAATAAAATTAAATCAAAAAAAGAATATAAGAAAATGAAAAAAGATATAAGAAAAATAAAAAGAGAAGAATATAAATAAATAACTAGGTGAAGTTAAAAATTATATCAAAGATTTACGCCGCTTGCAGGGCTCGAACCTACGACATTCTGGTTAACAGCCAGACACTCTACCAACTGAGTTAAAGCGGCTTTTTGATAGGGGAAGATCTGTAAAACGTATAACTTTTTACCCTTAAAGCTTCTTATACAAGAGATTTCCTAAATATAAAGCTTATGGGCCTGACCGGATTTGAACCGGTGACCGCTCGGTTATGAGCCGAGCGCTCTAACCTGACTGAGCTACAGGCCCTGGTTGTTTTTTCGTATTGATAGTTCTTAGTAAGCCTTGTATAATAAAGTTTTGGGAGTATCTTAGTTTTAGAAATATTTCAGGATTTTATAAAGGCCACTAAAAAACAAAGATTTACGCCGCTTGCAGGGCTCGAACCTACGACATTCTGGTTAACAGCCAGACACTCTACCAACTGAGTTAAAGCGGCATCTGCTATAGGGTATTAATTTCTACCCTGTCGCGAACATTCCTAAAGCGATGATCTTATTTATATATTTCGCTTGAAACATCTTCCATAAATAAGCACAGGTATAATTGTTTTTGTAAGGCTAATCCTCTTATTTCATTTGAATAAATAATTTCAAGTTTAAATATATTTATCCACTAATCTAAAATTACATTCATTAATTAATTTCTAAGGAAACAATCTTTCCCGATAATTCCCGATAATTTAATATCGGTTTGATTTAATATTACAATTCTTCATATATTATTTGTCTAAAACTTGCTTACTTGATACTTTTGGTATAATATCTGTTTAATTTTATATTTTTTATTTACACAGTTTTTTCTATAAAAATCCTTTCCTAGATTGTGATTCCTCTTTATTCTATCTTTGAGGTGGAACATAGTTGCCGGCTTGTTACATATAAAAATAATTGTTTTAATCCTAAAACTTATATCCTTTCAGAAATAATATATTAGATTAGCTTGTTGTAAGCTCACGTAGCGAGAACGGACAGGTCATATTTTTAAGCAAGATATTTTTCGGTTTAGCTTAAAACGTGTTTATGCAAGGTCCTGTCCGGGGGAATGTAATTGTTTGAGTAGGTAAAAGCTAGAAAACGCTTTTAAATTATTAATCGGAGGTTCAAGCCTGTCTTTTTCCAGATCTGTGAGTCTTCTCTTTCAGGCCAATATGGCAGAGAGCTTATTGATCTGTTAATGGCTTTTTACCTCATTCTCAAAAAATGGAAAAATAAGGGGGTTTATTTACGAGATATCTAAAAATATGTCCAAAATGCCATGCTAAACTGAAACTGACTAAGGACGGTAAAACTCAATACTGCAATATTTGCAAATACTGGACAAAAATAGGCACTGCAAGGCTTGACTCGATTATGATTTACGGATAAGGATCCGCATGGATAATACCGGTAATTTTATGCTTTGCAATCTATGTCAGACCAGGTTAAAACGCCAGATTCTGGGCTCTAATATTTTTTACTACTGCAGGACATGTGGAACTATGAGTTCGGAAGCATGTTTATCTGGGGAGGTCAGCGTGCTCCGAGTAAACAAAGAGCAATCGAGGGATAACATTTCTTCTCTTACAACTCAAAATGCCTGAGTGCCCAAATCAAGAGACTGAAAACAAGTTAAAGGTTTAGCAATAAAATTTGTTTCTTAAAGAGCCTTTGAAGGCTCAAAGGCTTTTTAATTTTTAAATTTTATTCAAACCTATCTTTAATTGTTTTTTAACCTATCATTAATTGCTTTTAGTTAATTCAGCTATTTTAGTTAATTTGGTTTGTTTAGTTATTCTTAGCTATTCTTAGCTGAGTCTCAATTCGTTTTAATTTTTTTACTTATTTTAATCCATTTTATTTACTTTATTATTTTAATTATTTTAGCTCATTTTAACCGGTTTTTCATAGAAAGAAGGCAGGAACCCCCTAAGTCTTTAGCTTAGGGAAGGAATGCCTTAAACTTCCCGCCTTTACACCCCCTTTAAATATATAATGTATTAACGTTAATATATGAATGTGGATAGAACGATTAAACTCAAACTCAGTATAACAGAGGAAGACAAAGAAATCCTCAAGAAAACCATTACTCTTTTTAACATTGCGTTTAACGAAGTCTCCCAATACGGTTTTGAAAATAAAACCCATAGTAAGGTATCTATCCATCATGCTACCTATAAACAGATTCGAGAAAAGTATCCAGAACTTCCTTCTTCTCTTGTTCAGGGAGCTAGAGATGTTGCTTGCGAAGCTCTTAAAGGAGTTGAACTCAAACGTCTTCCGATAGCGAAACCTTTCTCCTCTATCAGGTATAACCAAAGAGTGATTACTTATTACTTGAAACATGGAAGAGTAAGTATTGCTACTATTAATGGAAGAATTAAAGCGACTTTTAATGTCCCTGAATATTATAAAAAATATGTAAATTGGGAAGTTAGAAGTTCTACTCTGAAATACAATGTCAGAAAAGATGCTTTTTTCCTGCATATAATTTTCAGAACAGAACCTCCTAAACCTTCTGGAAACAAAGTTCTCGGTATTGATAGAGGTATTGTTAATATTGCGGTTTGCTCTAACAATGTTTTCTTTAATGGAAAACAAATAAAAAATGTTAGAGGAAAGTATGCATATCTTAGAAAGAACCTGCAAGCCAAAGGCACTAAATCGGCTAAAAGACACCTTAAAAAACTTAGCCGAAAAGAGAAACAGTTTGGCACTAACATTAATCACATTATCTCGACAACCATAGTAAAAATGCCTTATGATATTTTTGCTCTCGAAGACTTGACAAGTATCAGAGTCCAATCCAGAAAAGGAAATAACTTCAACAGGAAACTTAATTCTTGGGCTTTCTTTCAACTTGCTCAGTTTCTTGAGTATAAAGCAGAAGCTTTTGGTAAGAGAGTTATCTATGTTGATCCTAGATTTTCCTCTCAGAAATGCTCCAAGTGTGGAGACATCAGGAAAAGTAACAGGGGCGGCAGTTCTTACCATTGTAAAGCTTGTGGTTTTCAGATACATGCTGATCTTAATGCGGCTTATAATATTGCTCAAGCAGGTATATCTTGCCTGATGTCTCCACACTTGGAGCATTTCTGAGAGGAAAATCTAGGA
>JBNAKO010000130.1:0-45090 GCA_049706495.1 Methanosarcina sp.
CCGCAAGCCCCATTTCCTCAAAAAGGTCAAGCCACTGAGTATTCTGTTTACTTTCATGATTCCCGACAATCCCAAAAAAAGGTATACCTGCCGCCTTTAACCTTGACAGGATATTTATAGTTTCCAGGAGATCTTCAAGGGTCGGGTTCCTTGAATCAAAAAGGTCTCCCGCATGCACAACAGCATCAACTTGCATATCAACTGCATCATTTATAACAAGTTCAAAAGCTGCAAAAAAGTCCTTTCTCCGGACCTCACTGTGATACTGTTTGTATCCAAGATGCGTATCTGCAGTGTGGAGTATCCTTATTTCCCTGTCCATGTTTTTATCAATCTCTGAGTTTTACCCTATGAGAATTTCTATATTAATATTTTACTTATTTCTATGCAATTCCTTCATATCATTCTGGGACGAAGACAAAAGGAAAACGAAATAGCATAAAAATCATCTAAAATTATAAGCTTCTCAAAAACCCTGAAGTACAATTAATAATCCCGCTATAAACAGGATATATTATCCTTATAAATTCTCAAATGAAAGATTCTAATTTTTTACATGAGTGACTGAAATATAAGCATATTTCAACAAAAGAAATAATTTATAAAATAGAGCTCAGCTGATAGGCTTAGAATCAATTAAAATCAATTAATTTAGTACACAAATAAATTCTTACAACTGGATACTCTTTAAAATATGTATTTGGCAAATAAGGATCTGTTGATAGATAAGAATAATGACAGCTTAAAATAACAGGAAATGGGAATAAAGTAAATTAGAAAGATAGATTGGATAAAGAAAGATAAAAATAATCCAAATTTCGATTTTTCCTCACTTATTTGAGATTAAACTATTTTTAAATATTTTTAAATATATGCTCAATATTTTTAAATCCATTTTAAATACTTTTTAACCTCATCTTTTTAAAAAATCTTCTGCTTCTCATCAATTTTATTAACTCTAAAACAGGGTTTTCTAAAATTCTCTTCACGTTTCCTTTCTCCCGATTCCTGATGCCAGGCTTGATAGCATTCAGGATATAATTGAAAATGAAGTTCAAAATGTTTTACATTTTTTCCACAGTATGGGCAGGATTCCATATACTTCCCTCTTTTTTCTTATTTATTTTTACAGTAGAATAAAATTAAAATTAAATAAATAAGCAGGTTTCTGTGATAGTAGTTATACTACAAATTATACTGCAAATACTGTAAAAACATAATTTTTGAGTTCTCGATAACTTTATATTTATTTTTTAATACACTTACTTTTTAATATGTTTTTGAAAGATATTAACTTTATCATCAAATTCCTCCTGTATACTCTATTTATTCTTAGAAGTAATTGAGATAAAATCTATCAAGAGGAACGAAAAGTAGTTGTAAATCAGAAAATTAGAGATAAATAAATTAATTATGATTTTTTTGTTTTAAACCCAGGAAATTACCTTGGAATTAAGGTAATCAGGATTTACGCATTTGAGGTTAAAAAATCAGGTTCAATATATTTCATATTAAACCCCTGCTTAAATAGACAATACCGAATAAATAGATTTCATAATTAATACGATATAATTTTAGAAGAAGAAAGTTTCCTAATGTTTACTACTCATTTTTATCAGTGGATTTATTATATGCCATTTCAACATGTAGCTTTAAGTAATTTAATTTTTTAATTGAGTAATCATTGTTCCCCTTTTCTAATCCAGAGTAGATATTTATTTTCCTCATAAAATCTTAAAAACGCTGTATTATTCTTTTATATTCTTTTTAAATTTTTATTGTTAAAAAATAGTTTATATGATTGCATCACTATAAAGTTACTGGTATAAATACGTCTATAAAAGTAAGATGTTGTTTGATAAGTATCGTGGAAAGGTGAATACTTATGAGTCATGAAGATTACATGATGATTTTTGGGTCGAACATATACGCAAATCCGGAATATTCAGTCTGGTATGAGGGAGATAAAAATATCGGGGAAAAAGTACACCTGTTTACTCTGGAAAATAGCGAGAATGGCTTGCTTCTGACAGCAGAGCTACAGGGCAAAGATGGCAGCACAATTGCTAAAATCGATAAAAATAAGGTTTCTTTATTAAATGAGAATTTGGAAATAAAGGGACAGATTGAGCACGAAAACGGGCTGACGGTTACAAGAACAGAGGATGGCCAGGTTATTTTCAATGCAGGAATTAATGAAGACGGATATCTTGCAGTAACAGGAGTTTTCCATGTAAACAATAAGGTAATTGAAATTTCTGCGGATACCGTTAAAATCGATCAGGAAATTCGGCAAACAATAAAAGGCATAAATGTGCACGGCACTTTTTTTGTAGGGATTGGGGAAATTACCATAACTGATGAGGGGCTGAAGTTTTACACTCCTGAAGAGAAAAACTGTAATTTTAAGCAGGCATAAAAATGCATAAAACTTAAATAAACCCGGTGAAAAATTAAAAATTCAGGTTAAATTCTAAAAGTTAGACATTATCCAGATGTACGGATATTTTTGGATTATAAATCCTTACTGAACTATAATGCTTTTAGTTATAACGACCTTATGGATTATAAGGTCGTTCTATTCTTGTAATTGATGCCTTTCCCTGTGTTTAAACAGGGCTTTTAATTTGTTTTTTCTTTAAGTTGAGTATATGCTGATCGATTATTTCAGTTTATTTCTTGCATTTTTCAAACTTCTATTTTTTTTCTGTTTTAGTACGGTTGACTGGATTTATTCAAGATACTGAAGTTCATACAAATCGAGTATCATAAATTTTCTTTCCAAATGTATATCCCTGCTCATATCCTTCTTTATACCCTTTGAAATATCCGCCTCTGTATCCTGAATCCGGCCCATAATAGATCATAATAGACATACGTGGATCTTTACCGGTTATGCCGTCCTTAAACCCATCATTATATCCTTTTCTAAGGCCGTCTTTATATCCGCGAACATAGCTGTCAGATTTATCGCTCCCGTACTTTCCCGAAGAAGCTGCACTTACTGAAATAGCTGAAAGGGAAATTATGAATAAAACTAATAAGAAAATACCCAGTGGCTTCCTTATATTACCGAGAGCTTTTTCCCTCATGTTTGCACTCCCCGCTTTTCCCTCAATTTCTAAAATTCTTTTGTTCAGACATATTCTTACAATATACGGGATCAACGGCATTAATTTAATTCAATAAGAGTTTAATATTTACTAAAACTAATTTTATTATTTAATAAAATTTAAAATTTAAAATTAAATCTTATTCTTTATATATAATGTTTTTAATATAGAATCGCTTTGTAAACTTTAAACGCGTAAAGAATAAATATATAATATCACGAATTTGATTAAACCTTGAATTTTATTTACGTTTACTAAACTAAATTTGAGTTCAACAAAATATGCTTTTTAATTAATTCGGATAGTCATTTATTGAGGGAGTTTTTTATGAAAAAAATGACAGAACAGCATCTTATTAATGCATTTGGGGGAGAAAGCCAGGCAAATATGAGATATTTGCACTTTGGAAACCAGGCTGAGAAAGAAAAATTTATGAATGTAGCCCGTTTATTCCGGGCAATAGCTCACGCGGAATATATACATGCCGGAGACCACTATAGGGAACTCAGGCACCTAAATGGAGGATTTGTTGCTAACAGCATGGCAGCTTTTGGCCCCGGAGATACAAAGAAAAACCTTGAACTTGCTATTGCAGGGGAAACTTTTGAAATAGAGGAGATGTATCCTGTTTATATTGAAGCAGCAAAATTCCAGGGAGAAAAAGGCGCCCAGAGAAGTTTTGAATGGTCATACGAAACCGAAAAAATGCATAAACAGCTTTTTGAAAAAGCGCTGGAATCTGTTATTGCAGGAAAAGATGTTGAGCTCGGTCCGGTTCAGGTTTGCGATGTATGTGGATATACCCTTGAAGGAGAAGCGCCTGACCGATGTCCTATTTGCGGGGCAGTGAAAGAAAAATTTACCGCATTTATTTAAATGCCTGGCTTTAAGAATAAATGAGTTAGATTTAATGAGTTAGATTTCCTAAATTTTAAAATAACTCATTAATACTTTATTTTTTAGAATTACTTAAAAATAGAGGCAAAATTACAAGCTGATAATTAAGATTAGAAATTGATAATTGAGATTAGAAGTTGATGATTAACTGGTTTTCTTCGGTATAGGTCAGAAAAAGCTCAGCCACATCTTTTGAACAGATAAACTCGATTCCCGGAATTAACTCTTCTTTCTTAAGCCCTATCATATCCGAAGCAAGCTGGCAGCATCGAAATTCCACTCCCATCTCTATACATTCCTGGACAGAAATATCGTATTTAGGAGACCCTCTTGTTTTATCTTTCTTTGCAAGTAACACTCCCATTGGTCCCCAGAGAATAACCAGAACGTTAAGCCCTTTACTCCGATAATATTTTGCAAATTTTAGGGTTTCCTGTGGGCTGGTGCTCTCATACACCATATTTTTAAGCAGCAGTAATACCTTTTCGACTTTTGTCATAAGAACCCCAGGTCTGAACAATACTTTTCTGAAACAGATTACCTAGATGTATATAAAGTTTCACATTGAAAACGAGGGTTTACATATTTTTTTACTTTATTTAAATAATTATTCCTGTCTCTTAAAAAACAATCGCACTTACAGGTAAGTACTTTCTTAATCAAGTTTCTTATAGTATAAAGCGCTTGTTTATAGTTTGAGATATTGTACATCTAAAATAGATTTCAAAGAAAGTGGCTGCAAAAAACTTATAAAGTCAGAGCACAACTAAGTCTATATTTCTCTGGATTTACCTCTGGTAGAAAACGTACTCATTTAAATTAGATATTTTGTCAGGAATTCTGGAAACTTTTAATTTTTTTAGCTTCTTATTAAGATTGCAGTTTATTTTCCATTCTTTTCCGTTCTTTTTCAATTTATTTTCTATTCATTCCCAATTTATTTCTTTATATTTCTAATTTATCTTTTATATTCTAATTTATTTCTTTATTTATCTTTTTTAAAAATATTTTCCTCCTACTAATATTTTTTTATTGTTATTATTTTACATTTAATTTTACCTATAAATTTAAATACTTTCTAGAATTATAATCATAGTTATTATATAAACAATTGGGGGATCTTTTAATTATGGTTTCAAGTGAAATCGATTTATCAACTACTATCTCTAAAAATATGAATAAAAATATTATAGAAGACGCCGATTCCAAAGCCAAGGAAATAAGCTGGCTTATTGATAATCTTCCGGTAACTGTCTTCAGAGTATCCAGCGAATCTTCATGGGCTATTCATTATATAAGCAAAAATGTAGAACAGTTAACAGGATACTCTAAAATAGATTTTATTTCTCAAAAATTATCCTGGTCTGACATTGTTTTCCCCGAGGATATTCCCTTAATTGATAAGGTTATAGAAAAATCAATGAAAAATAAGGCCTCTTATCAGGTTGAATACAGGATAAAAAAAACTGATGAGACTACGGTTTTTATTCAGGAGCAGGCCCATCTGGTGAGCGATGAAAAAGGAAATGTTGCCTACATTGATGGGGTATTTTTAGACGTAACCCAGCAAATAAAACAGAGGGAAGATTCCCAGAGAATGATAGTAAATAGTATCCCTAAACCGTCTCTGGCTTATTTTGTAGATTCCTCCCGAAAAATAAAATATCTTAATGATTATTTTGTGGAAATTTGCAATCTTAAAAGCTCTAATGAAATAATCGGGCTTTCTCCTTCCGATATTATAGAAAGCAGTACACTGGTACATGGTAATAATAAAACTAAGGCCCTTGCTGAAAAGGTGCTCGAAACCGGAGAAGCTATTTATAACCTTGAAGGGGCGCTTAAATTCAGAGGTGCAAATAAGACTCTTTCCGTAATATGTTCCGCTGTTCCGGTAAAAGATGATTCCGGGGTTATAGTCGGCAGCCTTACAATCATAACTGATATGACAGAAATCAGAGAAAAAGAAAAACAGGTCCAGGACCTTTTAACTTATACTGACATCTGTCTAAAAAACCTTGGGCAGGGTATCCGACAAGTAGGTGAAGGAGATCTGGACACTCGCCTGGAAAAGATCAAAGATGACGAGTTTGGTAAAACCTTTGACGAATTTAATAACCTTGTAAAGAACCTGAAGTCGGTTGTCGGACAAACTCTAGATGATATGGACTTGACCCTTGAAGAGGCAAGGCAGTCTGAAGAAGCTGTCTCTCAGATGAATACAGGCATGCAGCAAATTTCGACAGCAGCAGAGCAAATTGCAACAGGTTCGGAAAACCTTTCAAGGCATGCAGGGACAGCAGCTTCCGATGTAAAGGCTTCTCAGGAGATTTTCAGGAAACTCAGCCAATCTTCAAGTAAATCTGCAAACTATGCCTCCCAGGCAGGGAAATCAGGCGAAGAAACGCAAAATCTTGGCAATATGGCCCTTGAAGACCTGGGACAGCTTGTTGAAGAAATTTCAAAACTTGGAACAATAGTTCAATCGCTGGATAATGCCGTTAACAATATTGGGGCCGTTACTGGGAAAATCAAATCAATTGCTGACCAGACAAACCTGCTGGCTTTAAATGCAGCTATTGAAGCAGCAAGAGCCGGGGAACACGGCAGGGGCTTTGCTGTTGTTGCGGATGAGGTCAGAAAACTTGCTGCGGATTCAAGGAAAAGCACTGACGATATAAATGAAATCGTTACTGGCGTCCAGAAAGAAACTAAAAAAGTTACTGAAGCAATTAATAAAGCTGACAGTCAGGCCAAAACCAGCAGCAAGAACATTAAACAGGCCCTCAATAAAGCTCATGAAATTGCCAATGCGGTCAACACTATAAATTCAATGCTTCTTGAACTTGACAGGCTTGCCGAAGAAGGGCTTGAAAAGATTGAAAATATCGATAAAAGCATCAGTGAAGCTGCTTCAACCGCGGAAGAGAACGCTGCAAGCAGTCAAGAGACTTCTGCCGCTATCGAGGAGCAGACGGCTGCAATGCAGCAGGTAAGCACATCTGTACAGAATGTGAGTGAGCTTGCTCAGAAAACAGCAGATATGCTTCTTGAGAATTTTACATTTTCAAGGGAAGAAGAAAATCAGAAGAGTACTCAAAAGCTCCCTAAAAAAGCCCAGGGATTTAACAGAAAAGTAAATCCAAGAGTGTATTGATTAAAACCAGGCCTTCAGATGCTATTAAGTCAGAAATAGGGCTGATAGATAGGGCTGATAGATTCGCATTTGCCTGAAAAATTATGAGCAGGACTGATTCAGGATGATTTCATAAAGTTCTCCGAATGCAGCGATCATTCAGCCCTTTTCAGGTGATATATATGAGCTATCATAGTCAAATTGTAAATGTAGATAATACAATCCAGGTAATTGTTTTCAATCTGGGAGACGAAAGGTATGGAGTTGAGATCTCTCAGGTAAAGGAGATCATTTTGCCAACTCAAATTACCCGAATTCCAAATGTACCTGATTTTGTTGAGGGAGTTTTAAATCTCAGGGGGCAAATCGCAGCTATTATAAACCTTAGAAAAAGGCTTGGAAAAGAACCCAGGAAAAATGACGAAAATACCCGAATTATTGTGATCGAATATAACAACGCTACAATTGGAATGATGGTTGACAGCGTTAGTGAGGTTAAATACCTCTCTTCCAAAAATATCGAGGAAATCCCCAGATTCTTAGCTTTAAAAGACGATTCCAAGTTCTTAAAAGGAGTAGGAAAACTTGAGGACGGGCTTCTTACTTTAATGGACTTAAAAGAGTTATTTAATGAAGAAGAATTCCAGGGGATAAAAGGATGACAGAGAAAATCCACCTGCGTACTCCTGTAAAGCTTTATTCTGCAGGATGGGTGGATACCGAACTTACGGTGGCCGAAACCAGTCTATTAATAGGCAGGCAGAAGGTCCAGCTTGCAGAAATAGAAGACCTGGAGGATTTCGAGCTTGATGGAACCAGGTGTATCCGGATAGAAAAAGAAGGAAATATTCTGATCCAGCTCCCTCAAAACCTCCACCAACAGGTTTTCAGGTTTATTGCATTCAATCTTAAAGCCGACAAGTTTGCAGTTTATTTCCTGTCCTCGGCTACTGTAGGGGGAGTTGTTTCTTCAGATGCTCAATGGGAAAGGGGATATTTCAGTGTAACTGATGAGGGGCTGTGGTTTTTATCATCACAGAACCAGAAGCGGATTCCGATTGAAAACCTTGGCGTAATTAAAAAAGACCTTCGAGACATCGGGGGGAAACAGAGGCTTGTTCTTGTGCTCTCGCATGTCGAAAAAAGTAATGTAGTTACAAGCCTTGTCCTTTGCCCGGAAAGTACTCTTGAAATGCTTGAAGACTACCTTCAGAGGCTTTTTGAAAAACATAACCCTGCAGTAAAATTGTCCGAAAATGAAATGCAGATTCTCATGCTGGTGTATTCGGGGCTTGATTTTGTATCTATTGAAAATATAATTGGGATCTCAACTGACGAATTAAACAGCTACTATAATCGGCTTGTTGAATCAGGGCTGGCTAAAGTTGTAAAAATCAGACAGGAAATCGAACTGACTCCACGCGGAGTCAGTATGGTTGATAAAATCGCTAAAAGTTAAGCATTTAAAAACAACTATTGCAAAAAAAATTGCTGTTAGAAGTAGTTACTGTTAAAGTAATTGCTATTAAAAATGGGGTTTTCAAGGGAATTATTTCAAGACAGGGAATTTTGAAGATAATTTAAAATCAACTTTTCTAAAAAATGGGATTTAAAAGAATAAACTTCAGATTGAGCTATAAAATTATTAAACTATCTAATGGGGATATTCATGGCAAAAGTCTTAATCGTTGATGATACCGCTTTTATGAGAAAACTTCTTAAAAGCATACTTTTCGGGGCCGGATTTGATATAGCAGGGGAAGCAGAGAATGGGAAACAGGCAATAGAACTCTATAGAGATCTCAAGCCGGACGTTGTCACAATGGATGTAGTTATGCCTGAAATGACAGGGATTGACGCCTTAAAGCAAATAAAAGCCATGGACAAAGATGCCAGAATCGTAATGTGTACAGCGGTTGGGCAGGAGAAGATTGTAAAAACCGCTATAAAACTTGGAGCCAGGGGCTACATAATAAAACCCTTCCAGGCCCCCAAGGTTATTGAAGAGATTAAAAAGGTTTCTGGAGAATAAGGATTTGGGGGTAACATGATCCGGACTCTTATTGTTGACGATTCTGCCTTCATGCGGATGGCAATAAGAAGCATGCTTGCTGGAAGCCTGGACATTAAGATAGTTGGGGATGCTTCAAATGGAAAAGAAGCCGCAGATAAGGCAAAAGCCCTTCATCCTGATATAATTATAATGGATGTAAACATGCCGGTCATGGACGGCCTGAATGCCGTTAAAATCATTATGGAAACCGACCCTGTACCCATAATAATGTTCAGCACATTAACTACGGAGGGGTCAAAAGAAGCACTTGGAGCTTTACGCCTTGGGGCTATCGATTTTGTAGCAAAGCCAGAAAGCCATCATGAAGTAAATAAGGCGGAAAAAGAGCTTATAGGGAAAATAAGGAATATCCACAGCTCAAATCCTAACATATTAAGATTACTAAATATGAAGAAGTTTAAAGGTGAAATTGTCAGGAGAGAGTGGAAATGTCCTGAAAACTCCAGGATTTCAGAAGATTTTGGTATCCTTATTGGCTCTTCTACAGGCGGCCCTTCTTCGCTTGAGCAGATAATTCCAAGGCTTCCAGGTAATCTCCCTGCAGCAATTTTTATCGTACAGCATATGCCGGAAGGGAGTTTTTGTAAGCAGATGGCAGATAGACTGAACTTTTTATCTGAGCTTGAGGTAAAAGAAGCCAGAAATAATGAAAAAATAAAAAACGGAACTGTCTATTTAGCTCCGGGGGGCTATCATATGCAGCTTAGAAGGGCCCTGGACGTTATAAGGATTAAATTAGTAAAAGGTCAGCCAGTACATGCAGTTATGCCTGCTATTGATATAACTGCAGAAAGCATGCTTTCGGTTTATGGGAAAAACATTGTTGCCTCTATCCTTACAGGTATGGGAGTCGATGGAGCATATGGCCTGAAATTGATAAAAAATTCAGGGGGGGCTACAATTGCGTGCAGTGAAGATACCTGCGTGATTTTTGGAATGCCTAAAGCTGCCATAGAAAATGGGGCAATTGACAGCGTAAAACCTATTTTTGAAATTCCTGAAGAAATTGTAGATAGATTGGGGGCAAAAATTAATGGAAAGTGATATGGCAGCCTATAAAAACGATTTTCTGCAGGAAGTTTACGAATGTCTGGATATTTTTAACCAGGCCTTTGTTGATCTGGAAAATGGAGATAAAGCTGCAATAAATGAAATCTTCAGAGTGGCTCACACCATAAAGGGCATGGCCGGTTTTCTCGGATACAAATCCCTTGAAACTCTCTGCCACAGCATGGAAGAAGTCTTATGCGGGATAAAAAATACAGCCATAGAAATTGATAGTAATTTAATTGACCTTATGCTTTTAACAGTAGATCGGATTACCGAGATGATCAAAAAAATAGAAAATGAAGATAATGATGATATAAAAACAGCCGATCTTCTGGAAGCTTTCAATAAGTATAGAGAAATAAGCTGTAAAGAAATACCAAGAGAAAACAGCAAATTAATTAATAGTGGAAGTAGAATCGAAGAAAAACCCTGTTCAGAGGAGTTGTCTAAAAATCAAGAATCAGCAGGCGAAGAATCAAAAAAGTCGAAGTCAAAAGATCCGAAATCAATAGATGAGAAGTTAATAGACTGGAAATTAAAAGAAGATAACACAACCTGTAAAATAGAAGAAAAGATAGAAAATTGGGACCCAGCTCAAGCTTCTAAAAAAATAATTAGCCTGACAAATTCGAAAACAGAAGTTATACAGAATACCTCATCTGCAGTCCTATCTCTTGAAAATTCAAAAGATAATACAAAAGATAATCCTAATAATATTAATCGAAATAAACATGAAAATGAAGAAGCATTAGCACAGCTTTCAGATTCTACATTTTCAAATATAACAGCTCAAGACTCTCCATATCATAGAAATCCAGAGGAGAGTGTAACCAGTCCAATTAGTCCAATTAGTTCTATCAATTCTATTAGTTCGATTACTTCAATTAATTCTACTGGTTCTGAAGATTATAATCTTATTTTGAATATAGTTCTTTCTGATGATTGTGCAGTAAAAGATGTAAGAGCATCTTTAATTATAGAGTCCCTCAAGGACATATGTAAGGTAGTCAAAGTAAGCCCGGATGAGGCTGAAATGGAAAATAATTTTAATGGCTGTTTTACAATATTTCTTTTAGGTAACAGCATCGAAGTTGAACAGTTAATGGATAAAATTTCTGAAATTGAGCAGTTCAATATCGAATTTAATCATATTCCTCATACTTACAAAGAATCTCGAAATCCAGATCCCGAATTAAAATCTGGAAAGCTTTTAGAAAACTCCTTTTCTTTAAGTCAGGAAATGCAAAATAAGAATGAAATAAATAGCTTTTCCAAAACAGATTTTAAAAATAATACCGCAGGGCTGCCTGGGAATATTTCTGCAGAACATATCTCTTTAGAAAATCTCTCTGAAAAAGATATTTCAGAAAAAAGTGTCTTTACAAATATTCAGGATGAGAGGTATAATCTCATCCTGAACATAATTCTTTCTGAGGAATGTGTTGTAAAAGATGTGAGAGCTTCTCTAATTATAGAGTCTCTAAAAGATATATCCAGAGTAGTCAAAATAAATCCTGCTGAAGACGATATGGATAATAATTTCGATGGGCAGTTTACGGTATTTGTTTTTGGGGACAGGAATGAAGTTGAAAATTTACTTGATAGAATTCCGGAAATTGAGCAATATAATATTGTTTGCGATGAGGAAATCGAATATAATCCTGCGGATCCGGGCTTAAACCTTGAAGAAAATATAATAAATTCTCAAAAAGATTCCAGCCCAATTCTTTTTGATACAAAAGAAACAGCAGATAATAATCCGTCAAGCAGTATAACAGAGGGTACAAGTGATAAAGTAGCTCCTTTTTCCCCTGGCTCCTCAGTTCCCGACAGGCCAAAAAGGATTCCTTCTCCTGTCCGGAGCTTGATTGCAAAAATACATTTTATTTTCAAAATAAATAAATCTCTAAATGGTTTTAAAAAGATTGAATTTTCCGGGATTTTCCCGGGGAAAAAATCCGGAACTCTGGAAGATGGAACTTTTCCCTTACACAAAATTAAGCTTTTAGATAAAAACTCTAATAAAATTCCGGAACAGGAACTCAAATTGAATAATGGCCAATTTTTAGATCAGGTTGAGCTTTCTAATAATATTCAATTTGCAGGCAATGTAAAAACTCCTGAAGAAAACTCTGAAGTACTTTCCTGTCAGGAATTTGAATTTCAAAGAATGGAATTTCAAAATCTACCTGTCCATGAGTCGAAAATTCAGGAATTAAGACTCGGGCCTCCAACGCCTCAAAAATCGCCTGAAGATTCAATTCCTTCAGAAAAAATTAAAGATTTAAATCCTGAAAAATTGCAATCTCATTTAATAGAGCCTCAATTAACAGAATCTCAATTTTTGCAGCCCCGGATACTCCAGGCTTCAAATTCTCGAACCAGAGATTTTGAAAACCCGGAAGATGACATAAACTCCCATTTTTTCGGGAATCCAAAATCAAAACCTGCAGTTGCAGACACTAAAAGACAGGAAACCATCAGGGTAAGCACTTCAAATCTGGATAATATAATGAACCTTGTTGGGGAACTCGTTATAAATAAGGGGCGGTTGCTCCAGATTTCTCAGAAACATAATATTCCGGAACTTGAAGAGGCAACCGCCACCCTGGACAAGTCGATTTCAAGCCTGCAAGACGAGGTTATGCGGACCAGGATGGTAAAAATTGAAAGGATATTCAGTAAATTTCCGCGTATGGTAAGGGACTTAAGCAGAAAACTTGACAAAAATATTGATTTTGAAATTGAAGGACAGGATACGGAATTAGACCGGATAATTCTTGATGATATTAGCGATCCACTTGTACATCTTGTAAGAAATGCGGTTGATCACGGGATTGAAAGTCCTGATGAACGGAAAAAGGCTGGAAAAGGACAAGCCGGACACATAAAGCTCTCGGCTAAACGGGAGAAAAATAATGTCATAATTGAGATTGAGGATGACGGAAAAGGCCTGGATGTAGAATTCCTGAAAAAGAAAGCTCTTGAAAAAGGGTTGCTCTCTCTTTCGGATATAGAAAACCTCAATGAAGACGAAATAAGGATGCTTATCTTCCTTCCCGGATTTTCAACAAAAGAAAAAGTAACTGAAATTTCAGGCAGGGGAGTCGGCATGGACGCAGTAAAAGCTACTGTTGAAAAGCTGGGCGGGAAAGTTAGAGTTTATTCAAAAACAGGAGAATATACAAAAATTCGGATCAATTTGCCGCCTACAGTTGCTATAATAAAATCACTCCTGGTTGAAGTTGGTCCTGAAACGTACGCGATCCCGATTTCTAATGTTGTAAAAGCGTTGAGTGTAAGCAGGACAGACTATAAGCTTGTTAAAGGAACTCCTGTACTTTACATAAACGACAGGTTAATTCCGGTAGTGGAATTAAAAGAAGTTTTTAATGTAAAATGCGAAAATTCAGAGAGCCAAATTGCAATAGTAGTGGAAAAAGAGAATGAAGAAGTTGGTCTGATAGTTGATTCTATTATTGACCAGCAGGAAATTGTAATTAAACCTTTGACAAACATTTTTTCAGATTTGAAAAGTTTTAATGGAGTTACTATTCTTGGAGATGGAAGAGTTATACCGATTCTGGATGTTTCCATGCTTATAAGGGATGATATAGATGATTGATCTGGCAAAACTTAATGAAATGGAACTTGACGTTTTGAAAGAACTTGGAAATATTGGGGCTGGCCATGCAGCAACTTCTCTTTCCAAGCTTCTCGATAAGGAAGTCAATATTGCTGTCCCGGAAGTCAATATTGGAGAAATAAAAAATGTATTTAATGAGTTTAAGAGCGAGATAGTTGCAGGGGTTATCATAGCTCTGCAGGATCTTGAAGAAAATAAGTCAGGGTATCTATATATTATGTTTCCGGAAGCTTCCTCAAAAAAAATAGCTGGTGAACTTTTCGGGCTTGAGAATCTTGACGAAGAGATGTATGCCTCTACAATTATGGAAGTAGGAAATATTTTATCCTCATCCTTTTGTGATGCATCCGCAGATTTCATGGATATAATCCTGCTTCCTTCCCCTCCGAGTTTCGCAATAGATGTTCCAACGGCAGTTATGGATGCCGTAGTTTCGCAGATGGCCAGGAAAAGCGACCATATAATTCTTTTTGAGACCTCGTTAAGTTCGGATTCCGATATTGAAATTTATCTGGCCCTGCTTCCCGAACCAAGCCTGCTTGAGGATATAATGAAAATTATGGAACAGCTATGAGCAGCAATGTATTGTTTGTCTCGACTAAAAGTGGAAAAGCGATTTTTCTAACCCAGAGAGAAGTGTTAGTAAAATCCTATTGTTCCCTTTCAGGCACCTGTTCACTGGAAAATTGCTTCTCTTCATGCAGTTTATTTCTTATTGCAAAAAATTATCTGCGAAGAGAGGTATCAAGTGAGCCCTCAAATCAGGCATCCAGTAGAATTTCAAGTAAAAAAGCAGGTGTTATATCGGATAAAATCTCAGGTCAAATCCCAAGTCAAGCCTCAAATCAAGCTTCAAACACAACAGGAGATAAAATTTCAAATATCAGCTCTAACACCAGCTCTAATATCAACTCCAATATCAACTCTAAGCAAATACTGGATCCGGAATGTAATTTTAATTTTAAGAACCCGGATTTCAGTGTTACAGCCTTAGACGGGGAACTTTCGGCAAGCATAGGGGAGTACAGGATTGCAAAGAAGATGCTTTTGGAAGTTATGGGGCTTGGATCCTGTATTGGAGTTGTCCTGTTTGACCTTTCCACAGGAATCTGCGGAGCTGCTCATATCCTTCTTCCCGGGGCTTCTCAGAAAGGAGAAACAAAATACGCTGAGACTGCTATTGAGAAGATGCTTGAAGATATGGTCCAGCAGGGAGCCAACAGGAATAAAATTGCTTCAAAATTTGCAGGCGGAGCGCAGGTTTTCAAGCATATGAGCCTGGACATCCTGAAAGTTGGAAACAGGAATGCGATCTCTGTTGAAGAAACTCTCCTTAAAAACAAAATTCCAATACTGGCAAAGGACACAGGAGGGGATGTCGGCAGAAATGTTATTTTTAATCCCATAGATGGGAGCATGATTGTCAAATATACAAAACCTGTCAGAGAGGTTTGCCTGTGGTTGTAACGGATGATGGCTTCCATTTCCTTATCCAGAAAGCCTCCAAATTCTCAGGGATTTCTCTTAAAGGTTACCGGGATAATTATCTCAGAAGAAGAATTGACCTGAGAATGAAAGCAATAGGAATAGATACCTATCCCGAATACGTCAGGCTTTTAGAAAAAAACGAAGGAGAGAGGCTGGAGTTCATAAATGCAATCACAATAAATGTCACGGAATTTATGCGGGATAAAACTCCATTTATTTTTTTTCAGAACAAAATTCTCCCTGATATAATGGAAAGAAAAAGACAGGCTAAAAGCAACCTTGTCAGGTTCTGGAGTGCAGCCTGTTCCAATGGAGAGGAACCGTATTCTATCGGGATCAGCGCAAGAGAAGTTTTGCCTTCAGACTGGAATATCTCAATTTATGCAACCGATATCGATGAAGATTCGCTTCGAAAAGCTTCCCTGGGGATATACAGCATAGACCAGTTAAAAAACCTGGATCTCCCCCTTATCCAAAAATATTTTGAACCTGCAGAAAGTTCTTTCAAAATAAAACCGATTCACAAACTCATACTCAGGTTTAAAAAACATGATCTGACGAGCGAACCTCCTGTTTCAAAACATTTTGATGCCGTTTTCTGCAGGAATGTTATGATTTACTTTAACGAAAAACAAAAAGCCAAAATGTTAAAGGACTTTTATAATTCCCTTTCCGATGAAGGTTATTTGATTATAGGTAAATCTGAAACCTTACCTGAAGAAATCAGGGACCTTTTTGAGCCTGTAAGCATAAAAGATAAAATTTACAAAAAGGTATAAATCCCCTATCCAAATATTCAAAAATTAATTTGACTGAAAAAGATCCTTAATCTGACATTTGCAGCTTTTATTATATTTATTTCTTTATTGTACATTTTTCTAGTATTTTTTGATAAGCTGAGTTAAATTACTTTATATTCCGTAAATATAATAAAAATCCAATAAAAATCTCAAAATAATATTCTAGTCTTTATTATACTTTTTTTATACTCTTCTAAAATTTAATTTATTTATAGTTTAAATTAAATTAGCGGCAAAACAATTTATTCAAATGCAAATAAATATAATAATCTTCTCCAAATTATTTTTTTATATTATTACAAATATTTAGTATGAAATATTTATATTCTAACCGGACTTTTTTTATTCAATATTATATTAGTCACGTAATTACAGAGTGATTTAATATGTGGAATAAGTTTCTCAAAAATAAAAACGGATTTACAGGGCTTGAAGCCGCAATTGTGCTTGTGGCCTTTGTTGTCGTAGCTGCAGTTTTCAGTTACGTCATGCTGGGAGCGGGGTTCTTTACAACTCAAAAAAGCCAGGAAGTTGTACATACAGGAGTAACTCAGGCAAGCAGCAGTATCGCACCATCAGGAGATGTTATTGTTTCATCAACAGCTAATGGTCAGGCAAACGTGGTCACACTTTATTTCACAAATACTGCTGGTGGAACGTCCGTAGACCTGGATAAAACTGTAATTTCTTATACGGATAATGATGATTTTGTAACTAAGGAATATGGTACTGCAGGACCAAATAATGGAAACCAGGGATGGGTTTATATCCCTCGAATTTTTGAAGTAGGCCATGATAATAACCTGCTTGAAAAGGGTGAAAAATACAAGGTAGTAATCACTCTTGCTGCTTTTGGAGTCACTACTCCACCTGGAGTAAATGAGAATGTTAAGATTGAAGTAAAACCTCCGGAAGGTGCAGTTTTTACTCTTACCAGAACAATGCCTCCTGCGCTTGTTCAAAATACACATTATCCTGTTTACTGAGGTGGTTTGGATGTGGATTAAGTTTCTAAAAAACGGAAAAGCGTTCACTGGCCTTGAAGCCGCAATTGTGCTTGTGGCCTTTGTCGTCGTAGCTGCAGTTTTCAGCTATGTCATGCTGGGAGCGGGGTTCTTTACAACCCAGAAAAGCCAAGAAGTCGTTCATACCGGTGTTACACAGGCTAGCAGCAGTGTAGAATTGAGCGGAGATGTAATTGCAAAAGGTGATGCGGGCGCTACTGAAATTGATACTGTTTCCCTATGTTTGCAGCTAACGTCAGGCGGTTCACCAATAGACATGAGCAAAACACTGATAGTTGTTTCAGCTCCTGATATCCCACCAACTGAATTGACACTTGGTGCCAATGCTAACGCGGCAAATTTTGTTATAGCAGATAGATATAATGGTGGGGGTCCTACAGGCAATAATATTCTGGACAAGTTTGAAAAATTTGAGATAACTGTTAATTTGAATAATGTGGCTGGAGCCGCATCTGTAGGGCCTAATAAGGAATTCCAGATTGAAATTAAACCTCCTCAGGGAGCATCTTACACTGTTCATAGGCAGGCTCCTCCTACAATCAGTCCTATAATGACTCTTGTCTGAATATTTTATATACCCGAGTGATGATGATCTGAAAAGATCATTATCCTTTTTTTAAATTCTCAAAAATTACATATTTTCTACTATTTTTAATTTCATTTTAATTGCTGATTCAATTTTGTTCCAGTCTTTCTTTCATTTTAAATTTTTAAGGATAAATTTTCTCCTAAATATGTAAATAAGTAAACCAATTTGCATTCTCATTTTTCAAACCGAATAATTAATAAAAATAAAACTTAAAAAGGCAAATTTTTTAATTATTTTTATTACCATCTTCTTCCATTTTTTTATCTAAAACATAATATTTATTATGATAATGTAATTTCAAAATTATTACTATGTGCTATAGGCAAATAAGATATAATTTTATCTGTAATATAAAACTCATATATAAAAACAGAAGCTATGAATGCATTAATAACTTATTTTTCATAAAATCTAGTAATAATAAGATTAACCTCTAATTTTAGAAATTATATTCGCTAAATTATTAAATAAATTATTTAATTATGTAAGCGAGCAAACATACGAAACATTTATCATCTTGAGAGATGTATTATTCTCGTTAATATAATAGTCACACCATGAACACGGGTGATTCATTATGGGGAATAAATTTCTAAAAAATGAAAACGGATTTACAGGGTTAGAAGCTGCAATAGTGCTTATAGCCTTTGTTGTTGTAGCTGCAGTTTTCAGCTATGTCATGTTGGGAGCGGGGTTCTATACAACCCAGAAAAGTCAGGAAGTTGTGCACACAGGCGTGTCGCAGGCCAGTAGTAGTCTTGCACCATCAGGAGATGTAATCGTCAGATCAACGACAAATAATGAAGCTAATACGGTTACATTTTATTTAACAAATACTGCTGGCGGAACACCTGTCGATTTGAACAAGACAGTACTTACTTTCACAGATAAGGATAACTTTATAACAAAAGAGTATAACTCTGGAGCAAACGGGTGGGTTTATACCCCTATTGTTTATGAAACAGGCCACGATGATAACCTCCTTGAGAAGGGTGAAAAGTATAAGGTAATAGTTACTCTGAACGGCGCAAATAGTATCGGAGCTTCTACAGCACCTGCAATAAACGAAGCTATCAAGATTCAGTTAAAACCCCCAGAAGGTGCAGTTCTTGTCATTTCTAGGACAATGCCTCCTGCACTTGCCCAGAATACATATTATCCGGTTTACTGAGGTGATTTGAATGATAAATAAATTTGTTAAAAATGAAAAAGGGTTTACTGGACTTGAAGCTGCTATTGTACTAGTAGCCTTTGTTGTCGTAGCTGCAGTTTTCAGCTACGTTATGCTGGGAGCGGGGTTCTTCACAACCCAAAAAAGCCAGGAGGTTGTGCACACTGGTGTAACTCAAGCAAGCAGCAGTGTTGAATTAAGTGGAGATGTAATTGCTGTAGGTGATCTTACTACTGACCCAGATGAACTTGGAACTATAAATCTGTGCTTGCAATTGACCTCGGGAGGTTCATCAGTTGATATGAACAAAACTCTTATAGTTTTTTCATCCCCAACTGTGGCACCAACAGAATTGAAATTCAATGTTGCAGCTCCTGGTACTGCTGTTGATGGCACAAATTTTGGTGTAGTGGAAAGGTACAATGATAACAACGATTACATCTTAGATAAGCTTGAAAAATTTGATGTACAAATTGATGTAGGTGATGCTAATATAGTCGCTAACAGTGAATTCCAGCTTGAAATTAAACCTCCTCAGGGAGCAACCTATACAATTCACAGGCAGGCACCGGCGGCAATTAGTGATATAATTACACTTGTCTAAGTGTAATTATTTTTTAATTTTTAATTTTTTAAATGCTACAGTTTTGGTGATATAATGAATAATCAGGAAGCTTTTGATCAATCGATGATTGATGAAATTGTAGCTACAGCCGAGAGCGACACTCTTGAATCGAAGGTTGCAAATCTTGAAGAAGAGGTAGCTGAGATCAAAGGCTCTATAAAAACTCTCCTTACAGATATAAGGGAGACAATGGGGGTTCTTGAAAATCCTTTCCAGAATATACAGGGCATTGCCAGTATTTCGGGGGCTATTGTAAATCCCAAATCTTCTGAGGATTGTAAAATTGAAGAGAAGGCTGAAGAACCAAAGCATTCACCTAAAATTGAACCAAAAAAAACCGAAACTGATGATAAAGACAAAATTGAGCCGGCTCCGGTTCAGCAGGTTCCAAAAAGCCCTTTTGAGGACCTGAAGGAAGCTGCTAAAATTCTACCTAAAATTCCTGATTCCAAGCTTATCGACCCTATGTCCTTTTACAGAACTATTGTCTGGAGTAAGGATATGGTCGAGAAATATGATTATGAGACCATAAAGGAACTGGTTGAGATCTTTTATCTTCTGGGGTATATTCAAAACGATGTAAAGGAAATCGTGCTCAGGCTTACTGACATGCTGGATAAAAGCAGTGATCTTGATGGCGCGGTAATGGATCTGTACAGGTTGTACCACATCCTTCATCCCGAAGACCCGTCCCTTGATTCCAAGGTACTCGACTACGTTTTAAATGAAAACGATACGGTGAAGAGCATATGGCAAAGGAAGTGATAACTACAGCTATACTTTTAATTGCAAGTGTTATAGCTGTAGTGGCCTTTGTAAATGCAGTCATTCCTTCCGTATATGAGCTTTCAAATTCCTATAATTCAGTTGCAGGTACCATGGAAGACCAGTTTAAAACCGATATGGATATTATATTTGTTTATCCGGGGGAAAACAATATTTCTGTCTGGATAAAAAATGTTGGGACTTCAAATATCCCTCTTTCAAAGCTGAATTATTCCGATGTTTTCGTACTTTCTTCTACAAATTACTGGAATCCTGGTTTTGAATCCAATTCCACTCCCTCATGGAACTATACTTTTGTTAATGGAGATATTAACGGCAGCACATGGAACCAGGGGGAAACTCTCAGGGCAGAAATAAACTTTGACACTCTGCCAAGTGACAATTATCAGATCACCTTTTTCCTTTATAATGGAGTATCGGCTTCGGATAAATTTTCAAAATAAATAATGATTCTCAAAATAGAGATTGATCCTCAAAATAAATATTGATTCTGTAAAATAAGCAGTGATTTTGTGATACTATGGGCCTTGATACAGTAATCGTAGCATTCTTCGTAGTTGGTACGATTGTAGTTGCAGCCGGGAGTTTAACAATGGGAGCAAGTAATTTTATTGAATGTTCTTATGATGGATTTAAAGAGACTTCTCAAACAACTATGGAAAGGCTTCATACAGATATAAAGATCCAGAGTGTGCGGTTTGACCTGGAAACGAAAAATATCTATCTTACAGTTCAAAATACTGGAGAAATTAAATTAGATAATTTCAAGCTCTGGGATATTATTCTGGTAAAAAATGGGCAGGTTTCTTACCTGAATAAGGATGAGGATTATTCCATTTCATTTTCGGGCGATATAATAAATCCCGGGATCCTGGATCCCCAAGAAAACCTTGAAATCAGATTATTTTCACAATTTGATCCTGGAGAAGATATAATTATTAAAATCAGCACTGAAAATGGGATCGTTTCATCGATACATCATGTTGTTGGTCAATGATTAAAAATTAAACGAATAGTGGGTAGCATCAGAGTAAATTCAGACAAATAATTCCGACAAATAATTCAGACAAATGAACCCTGAAGAATACTCTGAAGAATATACAGTGCAGAGAATGCAGTAATAGCAGGCAGATAAATGACAGGTGGTAAAAATGAGTCAGGAAAACGATAAAAAAAGAATCCTCTCAAGCGGCAATGATGAGATTGATAAAAAGCTGGGGGAAGGCATTCCTTTAGGCTCTCTTGTGCTCATTGAGGGGGAAAACGACACCGGAAAAAGTGTACTCTGCCAGCAAATGTGTTATGGGGGCCTGAACCAGCTCCACAGGATAGCCTACTATTCCACAGAAAATACTATTAAAAGCATGCTCGCCCAGATGGACAGCCTGAGCCTTGATATCTCGGACTTTTATAGCTGGGGATACTTTAGAGTTTTTCCTGTCCACCTTGAAGGAGTTGAATGGACTTCAGAACAAATGAAAGGGACGCTGCACCTTCTTATAACTCATATCAGGAACATCCGGGAAAGGGTCATTATAATCGATTCTCTTACCATGTTTACCACTTATTCGGATGAGGACAACATTCTTGAGTTTCTTACAAGCCTGAAAAATCTCTGTGACAAGGGGTATACAATTCTTATCACTCTTCATCAGCATGCCTTCAAAGAAGATACTCTTGTAAGAATCCGGTCGGCATGTGACTGTCATCTGTTTTTAAGAAAAGAACAGCTTACTGACCGTTATATCAGTGTTATGGAAGTCTCAAAAATCAGGGGAGCTAAAAAAAGCACAGGAAACATCGTTAGTTTTGAAGTTCAACCGGGCTTCGGATTGAAAATAATTCCGATATCCCAGGCCAAGGTGTAAATCTCGGGGGAAAGATTCGGGGGTTTAGTTCAAAGGTTTCAGGCTGAAAATTTTAGTTTAGAGATTTTCAGGCTAAGGGGTTTAGTCTAAAGAATTCACTCTAAAGAATTCACTCAAAGGATTTGGTCTGAGGTTATAAACTATGGATTTTAGGTTAAAAATCTAGCTCAGGATTTCAGTTTAATCGTTTCAGCGTAAAAATTTCATCTGAAATCCAGAAGCTTTAATTTAAACTTTATTTCCGGATTCAAAACCTTAATTTCGGATTCAAAAGCTTCTTTCCAGATTCAAAATTGACATTCGAAATCAATATTGACGAAATTGTTTCAAATTTATAAATTATTATTTCAAGGTGGTTAAAATATTATTTCACAGTATTCAGTAGATGTATGGGGTAGACATGGATAATATCGAAGATAAGCTCAGTCTTGAGGATGGCTATGCAACAGGGATATATACAAACTTCCCATTTAAGCCGAAAAATTATGACGGGCATGACCACTCAAATCTGAAAACCTGTAACCTTTACAAACTTCTTCCCCCTGAAATGAAAAAAGAAGTTGAAACCAATCTGCATCTTCTTGAATATTTACATATTCTGCCTATTGATATTATGGGAATACCCAGATACATTTCCAAGCTTGATCTAAAACATGGGGATCTAGAGGAACCCAATATAATATACAAGGTCAATGACCAGACGTATGTCCATATTTATCCGAATAAAAACGATGTAAGGAATTTCTATATTCCAATCGAGCCCATACTTCTGACTGGCGTTGGAAGCCTGATAAAGCAGCTCGAGACTAAACTTGTAGACCACCTTACAGGGATTGAGTTTGACCCTGAAAACCTTGCAGAAAAGGAAAGAATTTTGAGAGAATCTCTGGATGCCATTTGTATTATCAACAATGCTAATAATAAAAATAATTCGAATAATAATTCTGGTAATAAAATTAATTCGGGATCAGCGAGCAATTCCCCAGGGAGATTTAAAAAATTGTTATCTCCAGGCTCTCTTTTACATAGAAGCAAAAAAAAGGACAGCCACATTTACTTGTCAAAAGAATACTATGAGGCTTTAAAATATTCAATTATCAGGGATAAAATTGGGGTGGGATTCCTTGACCCTTATATCCATGACAGCCATATTGAAGATATAACCTGTAATGGTCTTGGCCCTATTTTTATTGAACATAAAATTTTCAAGGGCTTAAGAAGCGTTATAGAATTTAATGATAATGATATTCTTAACCAGTACATTATAAGGCTTGCAGAAAGGATCGGAAAGCCTATAACGTTTAAAAATCCGATTGTGGACTCCACTCTTCCTGACGGGTCAAGGATTAATATTGTTTATGGGGACGATATCAGTAAAAACGGAAGCAATTTTACCATTAGAAAGTTCAATGACAACCCTTTCAGTATCCTTCAGATTATCAAAAGCGGCACCATGAATTATATGGTTGCGGCTTATCTCTGGATTCTTGTTTCCGAAGGTATGAGTGGGTTTATCTGCGGAGAAACCGCAAGCGGCAAAACAACTACTCTGAATGGGATTACTGCCTTCATAAATCCTGATTCAAAACTTGTCTCTATTGAAGATACTCCTGAACTGCAGATTCCTCACAAAAACTGGACAAGAGAAACCACCCGGGGAAGCACAAGAAGTGGGAAAACCGGCGAGGGAAGCGGCTCCGATGTTACAATGTTTGACCTTCTTAAAGCAGCTCTGAGGCAGAGGCCGAATTATATCTTGGTCGGAGAAATCAGAGGAGTTGAAGGAAATGTTGCCTTTCAGGCCATGCAGACAGGGCACCCTGTAATGTCTACTTTTCACGCAGCAACTGTCGAAAAGCTAATCCAGAGAGTTACAGCCGACCCTATAAGCATCCCTAAAACCTATATCGATAACCTTAATTTTGTTTTAATTCAGTCCGCAGTCAGAAGACCTGATGGAAAACTTGTAAGGCGGGTTCTCAGTGTAAATGAAGTGCTTGGATTTAACCCGGATAAAGGCGGGATTTCTTTTATTGAAGCTTTTTCCTGGGACCCTGTTACTGATTCTTTTGTTTTCAGCGCAATGGGAAGTTCCTATCTGCTTGAGCAAAAAATAGCCACAAGACTTGGGATTCCTGGAAAGAAAAAGAAAGCAATTTATGAAGAAATTGAAAAAAGGGCAAAAATCCTTGAAAGATTAAGCAATGAAGGAATTGTAGGTTATTATGATTTCTTTAATACTGTTGCAAAGATCACAAAACACGGGATACTGAGAATCGAATTCTAAATTTAATTGAAATCAATTTAATTAGAAAATAATACTCGAAAATCACTCAAAATTAAATTTAGCCGGTGATCTGAATGGGAGTTTCCGAAATAAAAAACGTTTTGCATAGAAGATCTGGCTCACAATCTATTTTTAATATCTTCAATAAACTCTTACTTAAATTCCAGAATTACCAGAAAGAACTTTACATGAGTAATGATTTACTTTTCTCCCTTACCTATATGGCTTCGATTTCAACAGCCAATTTGACCAGGGATAAGATTTTTGTAAGCATTTCAGAAAAAAGGGAATATTGTCCAAGTATTTATTTCAATCAAATCAGGGAACTGGCCCAGAACTGGCATTATGATTACGCTCATGCCTGCGAACTTATTTCGGAAAAAGTAGCTAATGAGAGGTTAAGGGAGCTTTTTAACAGGTTATCAAATGCTATTTCGGCGGGAGAGCCTGATAACGAGTTTCTCACTAAAGAATGGATCTTATTTAAGACTAAAAGAAAAGATGAATTTGAAAGAGAGCTTGAAACCACAAAAGAATGGGCAAATGCGTATACTGCTCTCCTTGTTTCTACCTCGCTTGTAGCTATAATAGTCCTGCTTTCAGTTATTCTCTATAACCTTGGCAGCCCTGAACGCACATTATACGGAACCATGTTTATTATCGCGGTAATGGCCTTCTTTGGAGCAGGACTACTTTTCAGGTCTTCTCCAAAAGATTCGAGAGCTCACGGCTTAAAAATCAAATCAAGCGAACAGGTTTTTATCTGGAAGTGGCTTCCTCATACCCTTATTCTTTCCAGTTTATTCGTCTTAGTTTTTACAATTATTCCGGCTTTTATTAAGCCGATTGAGTTTTATGTCGATATAAAAGGAATAGGGATGATTCTGGCAGGAATAACCATGCTGCCAGTTGGGATTAAGGCAATTCACGACGCCAATAAAATCGACAAAAGAGATGAAAGTTATACGACTTTCATACGCAGTCTCGGGTCTATTGTGAGCGGTTCCGGGCTGACAATCCCAAAAGCTCTTTTAAAGATTGATCCCAAGAATCTTGGGGAACTTAAAGAGATGAATCTGCAGCTTTACAAAAGGCTGGCATCAGGACTTGATCCACGGCTTTGCTGGGAAAGATTCGTAGGAGAAACAGGGAGTTATTTGATATATAAACTGACAAACGTGTTCGTAGATGCTGTTAACCTGGGAGGGGATGCGGAAATAATAGGAGAACTTGTGAGTTCTTCCAACCTTGAACTTGTCCTTTTAAGGATGAAAAGAGACCGCATTTCAAAAGCATTTACAAGCCTCGTTATCCCGCTTCATGTCTCAATGGTTGCACTTCTTCTCTTTATAGGCCAGATTCTTACTATTTTCACTACAATTATCTCAAGCCTTTTTGTAAGATTTAATATTTCTGACTCTGAACTTCAGGGCATTCCAGGGGGCCTGGGCGGTATGAATCTTGGAATCTTTGGCGGAGTGCCTGTAGAGCTCTTAGGGCAGTTTGTAGTAGTTGTAATTATTATTTTGACATTGGCAAACGTATTTGCGATTGTTGCTGTAAAAGGGGGACCAATGTATCTGGCAGTATACTATGGAGTGATTTTATTCATTCTTTCAGGTTTATTGATGATTGGAATACCACCTCTCGTAGATAACACTTTTTCATTTGATAATTTGTTAAATGACCTTGGGACCGGGGCATAAAAATGAATCTAAGCGCTATGGATATGAATTTAAGCAATTTGAACCTGACTTTAGATATAATAAATGATGCAAATTTTACCATTCTTGTAGGGGTTTTTGTAACCCTTATAGTCATGGGAATTGCCAGTTTATATGATAATTATAAGCTTAAAAACAATAAAGAGAAAAATAATACGGCTTTTAATAAGGAAAAACCCGGACCTTCTTTAGATTTGAATAAACAGAAAAAAAATGCAAAAGAAATAAATCTAAAAGAAATACAGGGCTCAGGAAAGTTAGAAAATAATATAAAAATAGGGAATCAGGATAAGGAAACTCTTGAAAAGGAAAACTCAGGAAAATCAAAGAATGCGGAAAAATTAAGCAATAAAATTGAAAACTTTTTTGGAAATTTCCGGAGTAAAATTTCTTCTCTTTCACTTTTAAAACTCTTCAGGAAAAATAAAACTGAAAATGAAGACCTTATTCAATCCCAAAAAGACATCAAATCTTCCAAAAATTCTGGCTCTGCTAAAACTAACAGTTTTGATGTGGATAAAATCGTTGCAGCTAAAAAAGAAGAATTCGATTTTGACGGCGATCTCTTAAATGAGATGTCTACTGCACATACTATTGGCAATATAAAAAATAACAAAGATAATCCTGCTGACAATGTTAATAATGCGGCCTCCTTTGACAGTGATTTATCCCTTGCAAAAAAAGAATTCGATATGGAATTCGGTGCAATGGATGATGATTTTCCCGAAGGAGATTTATTTTTTAAAACTACGTCAGGCGAGGGAAATTTAGCAGATAAACATGACAGCCTACTGAATTCTCTAAAAAATGATATTGTAATTAACAAAGAGAAAAAAATTGATTTTATGACCAGCATGCAGGGTGAAAATCTGGACTTAAAACTGATCAAATCCGATCTTGAGGATGTACTTATTCAACTTAAAAAATACAAACGATACTCGAATCATCATTAATTCTAATAATTTTATAATCCGACGTTAAGGAAGTGTTAAAAACACAATTTAAAAAAGGTCAGTTAAAATGCTTTAATCAAAAATAGACAATAACAGGATAGGAAATTGCTGACAAATATGGCTAATTAAAGATGCCTGATAAAAAAGGAAGGAATAAAAAATGTTAGATGCAAAATATATAGGGTTTATAGTTTTAGCAGTGTTTTCGGGTTCAATGCTGGTATACACCTGGCTATCTTTATATAATAGATTTGATCCAGGTGTAATCTTTTATACATCGCTCTTGATATTTTCTTTTTCTATGATGCTTGTTAGAAGATAATAAAGTTTAAAAATTTGAAAACTTTAAACTTTTATTTCATTTATTTTTATTATTTCTATTTATATTTTAATTCCTTTTGAGTCCATTATTGGAAATTTTGAATAACAGCTTCTGAAAGAAAAAGCTGGGTTTAGAGAAAGAATAGATAAAGACAAAAAAAGATAGAGATTTTAAAAAAGATAAAAATAAAAAAACCAGTCAAAATTAATAATCAGTCAAAATAAAAAATAGATAAATCTCGAAAATAGATAAAACGTATTTAAAATTAACAGATTTAAAATTTAAAGGTAAGCTTATGCTTACCTCACAATTACAACAACTGCTCCGCTTACTTCGAGCACATCAACTTCCCTGCCTGCGGAAATAACCTCTTTTCGGATTTCTACCGCCTCGGGTTCGAGCTCGATCTGCTGGTTATTCACAGTAACAGTTATTTTTCCTATTGCAGCCTGAGCTTCAATTGCAGCCGGGCCTTCTGCTTTCAAAGCTTTTACAATAGCGCCTGCATCCTTCCTGAACCTTGGCCCAAGAAGCCCCATATTTGGCTTAACTTCAACAGGCACATATTCAAAAGAAGGAGCTCCTTCCATTAACTCAACTTCAGAGTTTGTAGCTCCTGCAATATCTCCCGTGTCAATTTCTGCATTATAAATCTCAAGCTTTTTCAGGGGGGCATTCAAGGCCATTCCTAGGTCGGATTTATACCTGCGGACTTCTCCAGTAATGTCTTTTATAAGTTCCCCTGCAGCTTCGGCTTCTTCGCTTATCAGGCTTTCTTCAACTGCCGGCCAGGCCTGGATATGAACGCTTTCACTGCTGAACCGGGAATACTGTTCTTCTGCAAAGAAAGGTATAAATGGGGCGAGCAAAAGAGAGAGCGTTTCCATTGTCCTGTATAAAACATATTGGGCTGCTTTTCTGCCGTTCTGTTCATTCCCATAGAGCCTGCCTTTTACAAGTTCCAGATAGTTATCTGCAAGAATTTCCCAGGCAAAACCTCTTATTGCCTTGAAGGTAGAATCAAACTGATAGCCGTCAAGTTCTTTTGTAACGGTGTCCACAAGCCTGTTAAGCTTGCTTAAAAGCCACCTGTCAATTGTAAGCAGGGTATCCATCGGGAAATTTTCTGCATCTTCAGGCCCGAAGTCCTTTAAATGCGACATTGAAAACCTGTAAATGCTCCACATTTTCTGAAGGAAGCGGGAAGCTGAAACAACGTCTTTCCAGCGGAACATTACATCCGAACCTGTAGAACCTCCGACTGCACCCCACTGCCTGAAAGCATCCGCACTGTACTGCGTGGTTACTTCTTCAGGAGAAATAACATTTCCAAGAGACTTGCTCATCTTGTGGCCGTCAGGCCCAAGCACCATGCCGTTAATCATTATGGAGTCCCAGGGCCTTTTCCCTTCAAGAGCCAGGCTTCGCAAAATGGTGTAGAAAGCCCAGGTTCTTATAATATCGTGGCCCTGCGGGCGGATCTGTGCGGGCAGGCGGAGTTCATGTTCGCTTTCCCAGCCTGTAACATGCAAAGCAGTTATCGAAGAGTCCATCCAGGTGTCCAGCACATCGGTTTCAGGTTCAAATTCAGTTGAACCGCAGGCACAGGCTTTTTTGGGCGCTTCTTCATTGGGGTCAATAGGAAGCCAGCTCTCTTCGGCAATCAGGACTTCACCACACTCTTTACAATACCAGATTGGAATCGGGGTTGCAAAGATCCTCTGCCTGGAAATGCACCAGTCCCATTCCATTGTGCCTGTCCAGTTCTGGAGCCTGACTTTCATATATTCGGGATACCAGTTTATTTCGTCAGCAGCTTTCAGAATTCCTTCATGGTTAATTTTCACGAACCACTGGGGCTCGGAAAGGATTTCTATAGGAGTGTCACAGCGCCAGCAGAGCCCGACATTTTGCTCAAGCGGTTTCTGTTCGTAAAGGAAGCCTGTATTCTTCAGGTCGGAAAGAACAGTAGCCCTGCATTCGGAAATACTCAGGCCTTCATATTTGCCTGCAGCTTTTGTCATCTTCCCCTGCTTATCAATAGCTTTTACAAGAGGGAGTCCGTACTTTAACCACCAGCGCACGTCCTGCTTATCTCCGAAAGTACAGATCATCACAGCCCCTGTCCCGAATTCAGGTTCGACATCTTCGTCTGCAATCAGGGTTACCTTCTGTCCAAAGATCGGAACTTCAATTTCCTTGCCTATATACTGGCTGTAGCGCTTATCTTCAGGGTTTACGGCGACTGCAACGCAGGCTGCCATTAATTCCGGCCTTGTGGTTGCAATGTTTACTTTATCAAAGTGGACAAAGTTAAGCTTTGTCTGGCCTTCATCATACTCCACTTCTGCAAAAGCAATTGCAGTTTCACAGCGGGGGCACCAGTTAACCGGGTGGTCTTCATGATAGATGTACCCATCATTGTACATCCTGAGGAAAGATTTCTGGGTTTTTACGAAGTAAGAAGGCTCCATGGTAACGAATTCGTTGCTCCAGTCTACGGAAAAGCCCAGGCGCAGCATTGTTTTGCGCATCTTTTCGATATTTCCCGCAGTAAGTTCCCTGCACATTTTTCTAAATTCTGCACGGGGAACCTGATTTTTTGTAATCCCATGAATCTCTTCGACTTTAACTTCGGTAGGCAGGCCGTGGCAGTCCCAGCCCTGGGGGAACATTACATTATATCCGCGCATACGTTTGTAGCGGGCAACAAAGTCTATGTAGCACCAATTAAGCGCGTTTCCGATATGGAAATTACCTGTAGGATAAGGAGGGGGGGTGTCAATGATATACTGGGGACGGGTATCTTCTCCCCAGTTGAAATGGTACATGGAGAGGTTCCATTTCTCCATCCATTTTTCCTCAACCTCGTTTGCATTATATTCTTTTGGAATTTCTGATTCTGTCATAAAGACACTCCAATGATTGAAAAATAGTATAAGAATTTCTTGGGTTTTACAGTGCTTGCGATTATTTAAATATATCTGGTTTTGAGCAGAGTAAAGATTCCGCGCTTTAGAATTTCGTAAATAATATTACTTTATTTTAATTGTTTTATTTTAATTACTTTATTTTAATTGCTTTATTTTAATTACTTTAATTTTATTTAAGGAAATACTTAAAAATAGCTGCGGGAATTAGTTCATAGATTTCTATTTAAGTTGTTTTTTTTACAGTAAGGAATTTAAAATTTTAATATCAAGCCTTTTTATATATGGCAATTATATAGTGCACCCGATAATGTTGGTCGCAATAAATCTTCTGCTATGTTTAAAGATATCTGTGTTTTAAAAATCCAGGTTTAAAAATAAAATTGTTTTTTAATTAAATTTTTAGGTGATCAGTTATTTCACTTTAATTTTAAAAGCAGTTAAAACCCGCCAATAATCTTTTCCGCCTCTAAAAATGGCTTCGAGAGGTCTGCTTCTGCCATCAATTGTATCTCTGGAGGAACCTTTTCTGTAATACCGGTAAGTGCAGCCTCTACAGCACAGCCATAAATGGGTATTCCGGCAGCTTTAGCTGCTTTGAGCAATTCCATAAGATCACTTGGAAACCCCATCTTTTTTGCGTTTTCATAAATTGTAGTGGCATACTCTGCAACTGAAGGTGAAAACTCAAATTTCTTCTCTGCAAATGCGACTAAAGCCCTCCATTCAAAAAAAATAACCACATCAGCTCCTTCTTTCTTGAGCTTGGAGGCCATAAGCAAACTGGGCATAATAGTATCTATCCACCTGGAACTGACTTGAATAAGCATTGTCATACAGTATTCCCCAATTTTTTATTAAATGCAGGAAAAGAATAGTGTATTTTCCCGAATCATTTGTTTGAATTATCCTTTCCCTTTTTCCCTTTTAATGGTAGATTGTCCTATTTTAATAATCTTTTTATTTTAATATGAAGGCCAATATATCTGCCAGACTGCTTTGTTTGAATTTTCGAGAACCGTTACTGGTTGATTAAAAAATTGTCAGGAAAATCTGAGAGATTTTAGGAAGTATATAAAAAATCAGTTTTAATCTAAGAAAAAGTGTAAGTGTATTAAACAAGCTTAATTTGATTTAAAAGTCTTTTACTCATTATTTTTATTATTTTTATTATTTTTGTTGATTTTTGTTTTTTGAAATTCTTATGCATATCTCCATGCTTCGCGAATATGCATTGCATTCATTCCAAGGCTTTGAGGCGGAAAAATATCATTTTCAGGCGTGTCTCCTATTGAGAGTACTTCCCAGGGTTCAAGCCCAAGCCCGTCAAGAGCCATTTTAAATAATCTGGTATCAGGTTTTTTAATGCGGTGGTCCGAAGACATTATTGTAAAATTAAACCTATCATAAAGGCCCAGGAAACGAAGTTCATCTTCAGTAAAAACTCTCTGGGCATTTGAGACAATACATTTTGGGATATATTTATATTTCTCAAGTAAACGCAAACTCTGAGGATAAGCTTCAAGTTTCCTTAAAGATGCAGTCCTGAAAACCTTTGCTGTTTCAATTCCAAGCCAGTAAGGATCAATCTTCCTGATGGCATTTTCCGCACAAATCTCTGCAAAAATCTCTTCTATGCGTATATCAGGGTGTTTCTGGCCTGAACCATTCAGCCTGCCTTTTACTTTCCATCGATATTCTTCCCTAAGTCTTTCAGGCTCAATTCTCACTCCCTGATAGAGCAGCCATTTACTTACCCTTTCGTTTGTTTCCCGACTTCCTTCGTCAGTTTTTATGTCAATAAGGGTTTTGTAACAGTCAAAGATTAAACCTTTAATTTTTCCGTTTTGGAGCATATGGATTCTCCATTTTAAATTTTAAGAGCTTGTAAAACTTTTCTGAAATTGCTAATATTCTATATTTATCTTTAATTAATCTATTTTATCTCCAATTAATCTATTGATTAACTTCCTAGTATATAGATTTAATCTAAATATTATATACTAATGTATAATTAGTACATAGTACTTAATTATCAGGGGAAGTCTGTTAGAAATATATATTAATATATAGATGGAACAAATTTTCGAAGAAAATTTAAATTGAGAGATTTATGATAGATAAAAATCAGTCTTTAAAATGTGGTTAAAGTTTTTCTTTAATATGAACTTAAAAAGAAAGACCAGGAAATAAACTATTGAAAACTGAGGTCTAAAGTGAATATTACATAGAATATGTCGTAAATTTAATGTAAATACCTGGCATGTGAATGGGAATTTCTTTAAAGACAGGTAAATACTAAAGAAGATGTTTGAGTGAGGATGCTTTTTGAAAAATACTGATCTCGGGAGAATTAAGTAATGTATGAAACTCAATAATGTATGGAATTAAATAATCTATATAGGCTAAATTAATTGGTCTTTATGATTAGTCTTTGAGATAGCGTTTCCATGCTTCTTCTATATGCATAGCGCGCATTCCAAGCTTTCTTGCAGGCATTATCTCATTTTCGTAAGAATCTCCAATTGACATAACGCATTTTGGCTCAAGTTCAAGCCCCATTCTTTTAAGTGCCGTCATAAAGAGCCTGAGATCTGGTTTCTTGTAGCCTACATCCGAAGAGAAAATAACAAAATCAAAATAATCGTAAAGCCCCAGGAATCGAAGTTCTAGTTCGGAAAAAACCCTTTGCCCGTTAGAGATTATGCATTTTGGAACGTTTATACAATGTTCAATCAATTTTACACTTTCAGGGAAAGGCCTGAGTTTTCGCATAGATGCTGCCCGAAAAACCTTTGAAGCTTCTATCCCGAGACTTATTTCGTCAATTTTCCAGATGGCATTCTCTTTGCATATCTCGGAAAAAATTTCCTCAACTCTTATTTCCGGATAGATTTCTCTTGAAACATCCATTTTCTCTTTAACTTTAAACAGATAGATATCCCAGAGCTTTTCAGGATTTATTTTTACTCCCTGATAGGCGAGCCATGCGCTCAGGACTTCATATGTTTCAATAGTATGCTCATCGGTATGAATATCAATTAGAGTCTGATAACAGTCAAAAATAACGCCTTTTATCTGGCAGCTCTCAAATATTTCTTCCCCTTGTCCTGAAAATATATTCTGGGAATGATTACTTTCAGATATTTCTCCATTCTCCCCAGACTCCAAAATCTGATGCTTTGAAATGCTTGTCCCTCCCTTATCCCCTTATTCCTGGTTTATTTTACTCCAAATTATATTATACTTTAATTCGGATTAATCTAAATTTTTTTCAGTATTTTTATTATTTTCAATTTTCAATCTATTTCTAATCTTCAATTTCTTTTTATCTTAATTTATCCTTGTCTTTAATTATTCTCTTAGTTTCTAGTTCATTGTTTTATTTTTAATTTATTCCCATATTTCTTATTTAACTGCCTTTTGCAATTAACTAATACACCTCTAACTGATTTTACCTCTAAATAATAATTTTTTCCTTTAATTTAACTTTTTAACTTTAGTTGACTCACTTTATCTTCAATTCAACTTTAATTAACTCTTTTTCTTTAAAATAGTTTATTTAACCGTTATTTCAATTAAATATTTTAAACATTTTAATTGAATTATTTCATTTAAGCTTCCAGTTTTTACCTTAAATTAATTGAGTTTAAGCATTCACAAGCTTCTTTGATCAGATAATTTCTGTAACTGCCCTGATGCAATCTTGCCGAACGAAGCAAACCAATACTCATGAAAAAAGGTAAAACTTTAGTCATGCGATGAAAATCCTTTTCATTCCTGCTGTATTCCCAGAGGAAATTTCCTATATAGGGCTCAGCTTTCCAGCCTCCTCCTTTATGCAGCTCAAACTCGTTTTTAAGTTCTGCGGCAAGAATCCCAAGGTCTCTTACAGGATGGGCCTGGAACCAGGAGCTTTCAAAATCAAGTGCAAAGGGCTGGCCTTTACAGAAAATATAGTTTGAAGGGGTAACGTCCCTGTGCACCATACAGCCGTATTCTCTGTTAAGCCGTGAACTGTACCACCATTCTCCAAGCAGTCTATTGAAGGTTTCTCTGGTATCGTAATCAAGTTTTAAATGGTCCAGTACCTCATGAAAATTCCTGAACTCATTTTGTTTATTATAAGAAGACTGGGTATTGTCATGAAGTTTTCGAAGCATATGGGAAATTGCAGCAAGCCTTTCATAGAGTTTTTCTTCACGTCTAAAATACCAGCCAAGGGATTTTCCAGGGATATGTTCGGTAACAAGCACGCAATTAAACTTCTTATTGGCTGCAAGAGGTTTTGCAACATTTATTATAGCCGCTGCTTTTTCCAGGTTCCTGTACTCATTCATCATACCCTTATATGGGTTGTAATCTCTCAGTTTGCCTGTAGGCTCCGCAAAAAACTTTGCCATCACACTAAAGTTTTCGCCCTTGAACTGGTACCTGCAAACGGTATGAGAGGAATTATATTTAAAAACGTTAACTAAACAGCGCTTATTCTTGAGCCTGTCCGATACAACTTCTTCAATAAGCCAATCCCTGAAAGGATTCCCAGGGGTTAAGGTATCAACATGGCGATATGCCACTTAAATTGCCCCCATTTTGCAGAAAACGTTCGCACAATTTCTCTTTCCCTCTAGGTTGGTAGTATTTTTCATTAAGTATTTCTTAAGGATATCTTATTTTTCATTATTCTTAATTGAGCCGCTTTAATATTTTACAGACTGCAGTAATAAAGTGATGGTAGGTTAGTAAGCTGAAATTTAACCTTTTAAAAAGGATAAAATAAAAACGTTATGGGGGTAAATAAGCCATAAAAAATACCTGAGCATAATCAATAGATGAGCATTAACCAATATTAGTTAATTGATGCATCTTTTAAATTCTAATCCTGCTTACTCATCCTCCTGCTATAGCAGATAGTATATCTTTGATATGTTATATTGTTATTGGCTTCGAGGATCTTTAAACAGGAATTCAATTTTTTGCTGGCTTCCTGCAATTTTTATTTACCTTTAGCTGATTTTTGGTAATAATCTAATATTTTAATTTTAGTCCTCTGTCTCAAACGCAGGGCCTCCGGCATCAGCTCTGTTATTGTACCCCCTTTCTTCCCAATATCCTTTATAAGGCGAGTCACTCAATTCAATTCTTGTAATCCATTTTGCCCATTTATACCCGTATTTGTCTTCAGCTACGAGCTGAAGAGGAAAACCACGGTCAGGTGGGAGAGTCACATCATTTAATTTATAGGCGAGAATAATTTCATTTTCTAACAGGTAATCTTTTTCAAGGGAAGTTGAATACCCATCAGCACTGTAAAAAATGACAGTACTGGCATTTTCCATAGCTCCCACTTCTTCAAAAAGCTCAGCTATTTTTACTCCTGTCCATTTTGCAGTAAAACTCCAGCCTTCAACGCAGTTTAAATCCACCACTTTGGAGGTCTGAGGCAAAGTTGTTATCTCTTCATAAGTAAAATTCCCTGGATTTTCCACAAGGCCGTCCACCCTTAACCTGTAACTATCCCTCTCGATATACTGGGTCCCTTCAATAGCGTTATTACGCTGCTGTGCAATCGGGGTTAATGTTTGACCCTGGTAGGAAAGGTTTTCAGTTTCGTTGTTATAAGTCTCAGGTTCTCTATTTTCAGAAACACAGCCTGAAATAAGAACAAAAATAAACAAAAAAATCAGAAACAAAGGGCTTAATTTCATGTTAATCCATCTCCCTTCACCTTTATTCTTTGCTCGCTTATTTTTACGTGCAGTCCACGTCTATTACTATATTATATTTGATCTCATTAAAATATAATTCGAAATAGATAAAATGAGAATAATGAATATAGTTTAATAATGAATATAGTTTAATTATGTTTCTGGAAAAAATCGTAGAATCTGGTAATCTAAACAAGCTATAAGACAAAAAAAATCAGAAATTACAGAAAAAATAAAGTATCGAAAAGAGATGACAGTTGATTTAATTTTGAAAATTATTTAAAATAATTATTTTATTAATTTGCTAATCAATATAAATTGTATATAAGCTGTATAAATAAATTAAAAAACAATAATTTAAGAAAAGCTGGGCTTTTTAAGCCCTTTCATAGCCTATTTCTTCTTTTGTAAGGTAACATGCAGGGTCATCAGCCCAGACATTCCCATACACTGCTTCGGCTCTTACTCTGAAATTTCCATTACAGACGTCAAACCATTTGCATTTTGCGCAGCGGTCTCCATTAGCTTTTATAAGGGGCTTCCTGTCCTTAAGTCCTGCCATGAGTTCATCGCTCAAATCATTCCAGATTTCGCTGAAAGGACGTTCTCTAACGTTCCCAAAGGAGTAATGCCTCCAGAACTGGTCTGCATGCACTGAGCCATCCCAGGAAACACATCCGATACCTATGCCTGAGGAATTTCCCTGATTCATTGAGAGGAGTTCAAATACTTCTGCAGCCCTTTCAGGGTTTTCTTTAAGGAGTTTCATATACAGGTAAGGGCCGTCACAGTGATTGTCTACAGTTAAGACTTCCGCAGGAAAGCCTTTTTCATGCAATTGCCTTGTCTTCTCAAGTATAAGGTCTACAGCTTTTCTTGACTCTTCTAGAGAGAGGTCTTCATTTACCATTTCCGAACCTCTGCCTGCATAAACCAGGTGATAGAAGCAGATCCTTGGAATCTTTTCTTTTTCCAGGAGCTCAAAGATTGCAGGAATATCAGCTACATTCTGTTTATTAATGGTAAACCTCAAGCCTACTTTTATGCCTTCTTCCTGGCAGTTGTGAAGTCCTCTTAAAGCTGCATCAAAAGCCCCTTTTTGCCCCCGGAATTTATCGTTTGTTTCCCTTATTCCGTCAAGAGAGACCCCTACATAAGAAAGCCCTACATCTTTCAACTTTTTTGCAAGCTCCTTATCGATAAGAGTCCCATTCGTTGAAATTACTGCCCTCATTCCTTTTTCTCTTGCATAAGCAGCAAGCTCTGGCAAATCTTTTCTTAGAGTCGGCTCTCCTCCTGAAAAAAGCATTACCGGGCTTCCAAATTCTGCAAGGTCGTCAATCAGAGCCTTACCTTCCTCCGTAGAAAGTTCATTTTTAAACTCAATATCTTTTGCCTGCGCGTAGCAGTGGACGCATTTCAGGTTGCAGCGGCGAGTCATATTCCAGACTACCACGGGCTTTTTATCTTTTGAAAATTGCAGCAGGTGAGATGGGAGTTTTTTGGAATCTCTTCCATAACGAAGGGCATCAGAAGGTTCCACAGTCCCACAGTAAAGTTTGGAAATACCTATCATGTCGATCCGTCAAATTTAAAATTGTTTTCCAGAATTCCTTAAAATATAATTATTTTTGAGATTCATTATGTATCTTTAATCAGTATTTTTAATGAATGCTTTAAACCGGTTTTAGTAGGGTTAAAAGTTTTTATAAGCGAGTGTGCAGGAATATAAAATGATGCAGATAGTAAGTAGTTCTATTTAATCCTGAATTATTGTGATATCTTTTATATTGTTTATTATTATATTTAAGTTTTAATAAAATTTATATTATATATTTTTATTTTTGTTTTTTGATCTTCTATTCTTTAATTTTATTTCTTAATCTTTATTTTATAGAACTCATCGAGTTTTTATCTACTACTCTTTTATTACTAGTTTACAAAATTACTCCAGGCTTTTGGTCAAAGCTTACTTTTTATAGCTTTCAACAGGGCCTCAAAAGTGAATTCGTCAGGTATCGCATCTACCTTAACTCCATGCTTCTGCAGGGTTTTCCCTGTTGGGGTTCCTATAGCTCCTACTACACTTTTTTTGAGGTTTTCTTTTACGATTTCCTCTGCTCCCGCCTGTTCTGCATGTTTCATGAAACCCTTAACCATCATCGAACTTGTGAAGGCAAAAGCGTCTATATTGCCTGCAAGGGTGCGTTCAATCAGTTCTTCCTGGGCTGCCCCTTCAGGGATGCTGAGTGTATACACATGGGTTTCATAAACTGTAGCCCCGCATTTTTCAAGGCCTTCAATCAGGATTTTAGCTCCGTAAGCACTCCTTGCAAGATCCACTGTTTTTCCTTTTACTTCCGCACAGAGAGCTTCTACAATTCCTTCAGAACTGTAATCGGCTGGCAAGAATGACTCCTTAATTCCAATATTTATGAGTTCTTTTTCAGTATTGGGACCAATAGCTATAACCCTGCAGTTTTTCAGGGCCTCAACAAAATCTTCCTTTTGTGTTTCTGAAAGCTTGTCAAGAGTGAAGCTTATCCCATTTGCACTAGTAAAAACTACATAATCTGAGTGACCTGAAAGAACTCTTTGAATAAAAGGCTCAAAGCCTTCATCTTTTATACCTTCGAGTTTAATCATTGGAGCATAGAGAGGCTCAAACCCGTAACTCCTAGCAAGAATCTCTGACTTTTCCCTGTAGCTTTCAGGCCGCATAATCGCAAGCACAGGTATTTTTTTCTTATCCTGTTCCGAGGTCATAATTCCTATCCATCCTGCATCCAGTATTTTTGAATTTAGTTTTGCTTTTCAGTGTCAGGTTTAGAAATCCGCCTCAGTATGCTGTTCTCCGAGGACTGCGTGGAGATTGACTACATTTCCCACAACTGTAATGGCAGGAGCTTTTACCTTTCTTTCTTTTGCAAGCTCTGCAATATTTGAAAGAGTTCCTATAGTTACCCTCTGGTCAGGCCGGGTCCCTTTTTCGATAACTGCAACAGGTGTGCTGGGATCTTTGCCGTGCCTTATTAATTCTTCCATATTTCTGCCAAGCATTTTCACGCCCATAAGAATAACAAGAGTTCCTCCAAACTTTGCCAGGGTTTCCCAGTCCAGCCCGGTTTCAGATTTTGTCGGATCTTCATGTCCCGTAATGAAGGTGACCATTGACGTACTTTCTCTGTGAGTTACGGGAATTCCGGCATAAGCTGGCACTGCAATCGCAGAAGTTATTCCAGGCACAACTTCAAATTCTATGCCTTCTGCTACAAGTACCTCAGCTTCTTCTCCTCCCCTTCCAAAGACGTAAGGATCTCCGCCCTTTAGCCTGACCACCATTTTGCCTTCTTTTGCTTTTTGCACAAGGACTTCATTGATTTCGGATTGGGTCATTGTGTGGCTGCCAGCATATTTTCCAACATCTATTTTTTCTGCGCCTGCAGGTATAGACTCCAGAATTGCTTTTCCAGGGAGCTGGTCATAAATGATTACTTCAGCGCTGTCAATAAGGCGGCGGGCTTTCAAAGTTAAAAGCTCCGGGTCGCCTGGGCCCGAACCAACAAGATAAACTTTCCCGTAATTTCCTGATTTTCCTGACATGTTGGGGTATTTCCTTTTTTCTTTTAATTTCCTTTTAGAAAACTCTTTTTTAATTTTCAAATTTCAGAGTTTTTAGTATTTTCTAATTTTTGTGCACCTTTTTTATACACTCTTTATTTGTTAAGGCTTAATTCGTGTAGAAGAAGCAATTAAAGTAATTTTGATAAGAGAGGATTCTTCTAATAAGATTCCTGATAAAGATGTAAATCTTTAGGGTTTAAAGACCTTTTATAATAAATAGTATCCCATCTCTGGATCACTTGAGCTCTGTATATTCTTTCTGTTTTTTGAACTGTCGTAGTCTTATATTTTGAAATCTTATGATATTCTGCGCTGGTATCTGATATATTATATTAAAAATCAGTTTTGAAAAACCGCGAATAAGCGCATAGCAATCAATAAATACCTCCTGAGTATTAGTGGGTTTCAGTATGCTTCGTGTAATTTTTCTTGGCACAGGCGGATCTCTTCCAACCCGCAATAGAAACCCGTCTGCAGTAATGATAAACCGCGAAGGAGAGCTTCTTTTGTTTGACTGCGGGGAAGGCACCCAGCAGCAGATGATGCGGGCAAAAACAGGGATGATGAGCATGTCTGCTATTTTTGTCAGCCATTTTCATGCTGACCATTTCCTGGGGATTCCTGGCCTGATCCAGACCATGTCTTTTATGGGCAGAAAAGAACCTCTTATGATCTACGGCCCTGAAGGCACCAGGGAATTTACCGAGCTTTTTAAAGCCCTTGGATATTTCAATCTTAAATACGAGGTTCGGGGAATCCAGTTAAAGCCCAATGATGTTGTGGAAGGCAAAAATTATATTATCCGGGCTCTTGAGACCGACCACAGTATTCCAAGCCTGGGATATGCTCTTATAGAAAATCCTCGTCCGGGCCGTTTTAACAGGGAAAAAGCAGTTAATTTAGGAGTCCCTCCTGGCCCTCTTTTTGCAGTTTTGCAGAGAGGCAATCCTGTCGAAATAGATGGAAAAACCGTAAAACCCGAAGAAGTAATGGGAATCGCAAGGCTTGGAAGGACTATAATATACAGTGGAGATACGAGGCCCTGTAAATCCGTACTTGAAGCCAGTAAGGATGCAGATTTGCTAGTTCATGATTGCAGTTTTGCAGATGAAATGGCAGAATGGGCAAATGAATCAAAACATTCAACAGCCGGAGAAGTGGCCCTTCTTGCCAAAGAAGCCGGAGTAAGAAAATTAATCCTTACACATATCAGTTCCCGCTATACGGATGATCCTGGACCTATACTCAGCGATTCTAAAAAAATCTTTGAGAATGTACTTGTAGCTGAAGATTTAATGGAAATAGAAGTCCCTTATAGACAGGAATAATGTTTATTTCAATCCTTATTTTGTTTTAATATTTTTTATATCTACTTATATCTATTTATATTTATTTTACATCCATTTATATTTATTTTGCATCTAGTTATATTTATTTTATACTAATTTTATATTAATTTTAATGTATGCTCTGTACTCTTTTTATCTATTCCAGGTTTTAGAGGTTTTAGAATTCTTTATGATGCGTTGATGGAAAAATTAAAAATTAGAAGAACCTGAAATGATTACAGAACCTAAGTTATTTAAAAGTTCAGAATTTATTTATACAGCGATTCCTACAGCCGATACTTTTTTGTCAGAGTCCTTTTTTCCAATATCGGATTCGTTCAGACAAGAGTCCAGTCTAATTTTTTATTTTCAGCATCATAAAGTGTTACTGTCATTGTTTTATCATCAATATCATAAACAGGTCTGATACCTAAGTATAAAGTATCCCCTGGCTTAATATCAAGATCGCCATTAACTCTTCCAAAATACACCCGGCCTCTGGTGCTTTTTTCTTCTACCGTTATACCTTTCCAGCTTAGGTTTGGGATTACTTTTATAACTGTACACTCAAACCGGTCGACTTCACGTATTTCACTCATAAGGATCCCTTCAGTATTACTATTTTATTACAATTTTTTCCAGCTAAGACCTTCTAAATGTATTACCTTCTAAAATATATTCCTGCTACACAATAACGATTTTTTCTACATAAACCTATTCCCGGATTTTCAGAGGAAGAAAACCATGTCAGGATTTAATCTCAGAATCTTGATTCTTAATAAATAAGAATATTGAACTTAATAAATCGATATAAGTTATTCTAAATTGGATAAGAATGGTTCATATGAAAAAGAAAGAGTACAAGAAAGAGTACATTTGAATCCAGGACAAGCTGAAGTATAGTTTCGGAAACTTGCAAGTATTAAACTAACAGATCCTAATAATAACTAATATTTCGTGAAGTTTGTGCTGTTCAACTTAAAATACCGACAAATTCACAGGGTATCAGCTTTTATAAATTTCCTGGTATCCTGTGCCCTTGCCTCAAAAATCTAAAAAAAGTTATACTTAAAACACTGTTTAAGATAGGGGAAAAATAAATGTCTACAGAAGAAAACAAAGAATTAGTTCGCCGTTTTTTTGAAGAAGGGCCTTGCAAAGGGAATCTTGCTGTTGCAAATTCTCTTCTGTCGCCAGATTTTGAAATCCATATCCCGCTGCCTGCACCTCCTGGGATTGAAGGAATCAATGAGGTAATCACCACTTGCAGGGAAGCCTTTGAGCACCTGAATGTTACAATTGAGGATCTGGTTGCTGAAGGAGATAAAGTCGTTGCCCGTTTCATAGCCCGAGGAGTTCATAAAGGGAGTTTTATGAATTTGCCCCCAACAGCCAAAGAAATAACAATGACTGGGATAGAGATTTTCCGAATAGAAAATGGTAAGATTGCCGAACTCTGGGGTGAAGTTAACCTTTTGGGCATGATGCAGCAACTGGGAATATTATCTGCCCCAGAATCTCAGGATTAATCATAATTTCTAGCGTCAGATGGCTTTAATAGAGTACAGAAAGGGGAAGAAATTAACAAATTTAGTATTCTTAATCTAAAGATAAGAGATATCTTAACTAAATATATCAAGCCCATTTTTGATTGATTATCTTCAATAAAATTCAAGTTGAATAAGTGAACTCCCTTTCTGTTTTAAATGCTCTATTTCTCATATACAGGAAGATCAAAAATATTGTAGTGTAGCCCCCTATTATACTTGCATTTGAACTTATTTCAATATTCAATAAGTATGCAAATACCATTAAAATAAGCCACAAAAAATAACCAATCAAATTACTTTTTATACCTACTATATCTTCAATCCTGTTTTTTTCGTCTATTATATCACTCGAGAATATATAATGTCCTAAGATCATAAAGAGAATAAAAAGTCCTGTAAAAATCCAATTTATTATTTGATCTGACGAACTCGAAATATTCATTCCACCGCTTGCGGTAACAACTAAAAACAAGCATAAATACCAAAATCCTACCCCAACAAACATTCCTATGATTTCCCTAAGCTCTACTTTGGATATTTTCATATATTGTTACTCCCCAAATCTAATTTTTTGAGATTGAAAATTATTTAAGTGAGCATTATTTTAACAGTCGCACTTTTTGGATAGTTGATATTTTCGTCTTTGAATACATTTTACTCATTTGCTCCTTTTTTTTGAGCTTATCTATATACAGGAACCTGAGTCATATATAGCACAAAGATGCGACATAGAAAGCAACTATGTGGATTTGCTGGAATATATCAACCAGATATTGATCGACTACCATTATAACAATGATTGAAGAAATCCAAAAAACAATAATGGACGATATCTAAATAATATCATCCTAATTCTCAACTCTCATACGTTATGGACTTGATATACTTAGAAAGTTCCATAAAGTATAAGGGGCCACTCTACAATATTTAGGGGCATAAAATAAATAAGGATTTGTAGGAAGTACATACCATCCATAACTTTTAGCATACCAATACCAAAGGCATCCTTCTTCATCTAAAAGCACTGAAGCAATTTAAATATTTATCGTAACCTTGTTTATTAGATTGATAAAATATATTTATATATTTTAGTATTTTTATATAATTTAATGTCTATTTTTAGACAATTCAGAATTCACGTTCTGTGTTTTCTTCTTTTATATTATAATTTTAGTATTTTTTCATGAAGAGATTAAATCTAAGAAATATTCCAAAAATTTGTTAGTTTTTTCTAAAAAAATATAAAAGAACAATCAACTTTCCAGAATCAAGGTTTCATTTTGGATATCAATTTAATTCAAGTACTTCACAATACCAAAAGCCTTACTATAATATGAATTATATATTTTTAGTTCCAAATTAATATCTATAGATTGGTACATTAAGTTCGATATATTGAGATTACAAAGGGGGTTTGCAGTCTGAAAATTGATTATATTAATCCTGAGAATATGGCTAAGCCTCAAGGTTATTCTCATGCCATACTTGTGGAAGGCAATTACAGAACATTATATATTGGCGGGCAAAATGCCATCAATGAGAACGGGGAGCTAATAGGCAAGAATGATCTCAAGAAACAAACAGAACAGGTTTTAATTAACATTGAGAAAATATTAAATGAAGCAGGGGCAAATTTTGAAAATATTATAAAATTTAATATTTATATTCGGCAGGGAGAAAATCCTCTGGAAGGGTTTCAAGCTTTCCAGCAAAAATGGGGAACAAACCAGAAATCCCCCACAATAACCGTTCTTTTTGTTTCAGGATTGTCGCATCCTGATTGGCTAGTTGAAATAGATGCAGTAGCAGTTATCTCTGAGTAAGGGCCAGATTTTGAGTGTTTATAATAAATTTAGGGAGCATAATGTGAAATAATGCATAAAATCGATATTTAATTTTATTTTACTTTTATCTTAATTCTATTTTAATTCTATATCTGTAAAATACTGCAAATTTTTGAATTACTATAAATCTTTAATTACCATTCTTTTTAATGGTCTGAGAGTTTTAAAAAGTTTAAAAGTTTAAAAGATTTTTGGGCTTAAACATAAAGCCCGGATGGATCCTGAGGTAATTCTTTTCTGCCAAGTTTTGCAAGGGCATTTTCAAAATCTTTGCCTGTCACAATTTCTCTGTCTTCGATAATTGCCTGGTGAAGGGCAGTTTTTAAGATTTTTTCCACAAGCTCCCTACCTGAAAGCCCTCTTGCTTTCTTTGCAAGGGCCCTGAAATCACAGGGTTCTACTTCCAGGGGGAAAGTTTTCACATTTGATTCGAATATGCGCAGGACTTCTTCTTCTTCTGGAAGCACAAATTCGATCTCTTCTTCAAACCTGCTTCTTACAGCAGAGTCAAGGGAATGAATCCGGTTTGTGGAACAGATTGTGCATACCCCT
>JBNAKO010000131.1:0-1937 GCA_049706495.1 Methanosarcina sp.
CTGGGAACGGCGGGGGTGAGCTTCTCTTGGGCCGAAAACACCTACTAGAATTTTATTCCTGCCCCATTCAAGATAACATGAACCATCGGCTCGCGAAAGTACGCCGATTTCTATTTTCATGGGCCTGATCTCATCCGCACGCCTCCCGTCAAGGCGCAGCCCATTGTCAGCGATTAATTTCTCAGGTTTATCACTCATACTTTAATCTCCAAAAAACTTCTAAAACAAATACACTCTAAAAGAACTTCTTTAAAATCCCTTGTCTCTATCCGAAATTTAATTTTCAGGGTCCAGTAAAACATCAATCTTCCTGCAAATCTCCTCAGAATGATTTTCCGGATTGGCTTCTGATCGGCCCTCTTTCTTATCCTCTTTTGCAGGCTGCACAGCTTTTTTTTCACTTTTAAAGAATTTAGCGGGCCTCGGGGACTCCTTCTGTCTGTTTCTTTCTTCTTTCAAAAAGTTGTAGATCCTGTCTGTTAACCCTGAACGCTGAGCCTCAGCTTCTATTTTCCGGAGAGCCTTACTTAGAAGCTCTATATCGTCGTCTTTTCCATCAATCCATATTCTGCCATTCTGTCCAACGAAAATGCTGCAGTTAGTTTCTTTCTTCAGCATTGAGATCATGGAGCCTCCGTGCCCAATAACACGGGGGACTTTAACAGGCTCAACTTCAACAAGCTGGCCCGCCTTGAGTTTATGGAAGCTTGAATCTCTGAGGGCAAGTTCGACTTTCATAGAATTGTCTACATCTTTAACCCTCATAATTATGGAATCGCCCACATCAAGAATCTCAGTCATTTCCCTGGATTCAACTCTTCTGGGATATTCGGATACATGGAACAGTCCATCATAAGGAGAAGCAATATCCATTATCCAGTTAGATGGCGTAACCACAATAACGATCCCGATTACCACGTCATTCACTGAAGGGACATAGGCTCCCGCAAGCGGGATTACGCCAACTCTATCCTCTTTGAGATTTTCAATACCGCAAAACAAAGAATAAATCTTATCGTTCTTAACATAAGTCCCGTATCCGGCTTTTCTTATATTCTCGGACAACAGGTCACCGGGGATCACTATTTTTTTATCCATCCAACATCCTCTTATAAAAGTTTAGTTTGAGCCTCTCCCTTTGTAAGATGATTTATAAGAGCGTAAAAATCAGTCTGGACGCCTGCAGGAATTCGTACAACTGCAATCCAGGAGCCATCGCGCTGCCATTCTTCTTTTGTAATGCTTCCTGCTTTGGAAATATCTCCATATGCTTTCGGAGCATATTCAGGAGGGATCTTCACAGCAATGCTGATTTCTTCAAAGCGTATAGGTATAAGCGGACGAATGGCCTTCATTGTAATATTGACAAGCTGATCCACGCTTTTTAAAGGGTCTATATGCACCTTTGCTTCTTCCATTGCCCTTTCAATGCGTGCTGGGGGGTGAGGTGCTCTTGTCTGGGGGTTAATTGCATTTCTTGAAATGATATAGATAACCTTTTTCTTTTTTTCCTCAAGCATACGTTTTCTCTGTTCGGCAGTGAGCTGAAGCTCTCCGCTTTTCAGAATTACAGCAGCAATCTTAAAAGGATCCGTTGTTTCAAAAGAATTAAGAATATCGGATTCTGCTGCGCGGTCTCCTCTGTTTGCATCTTCGAAAATAGTTTCAACTGCCAGAATATCTTCCAGGTTGACTTCTTCTCCTCGCTTATAGGCCAGAGCCCCTTCAGGTTCAACGAGGACTTCGAAATGTTTGCTGCCTCTTTTAAGTCGTGCAGTCACTGCCTCATCCAGGGACACCATTTTTAATACCTTCTTTAAAATATAAGTTTGAGAATCAGAAAATTCTCTGATTACTCATTTTCCAAATATTATTTAGGTTTTATTCTTTTTGTTCAGATCCTCTGTGTTTTGCAAGGATCTGCTGAACATAATTCT
>JBNAKO010000132.1:0-9689 GCA_049706495.1 Methanosarcina sp.
TGTCATGACAATTTAATTATTGAGCATGATTTTTTTGTATTCCTATGTCAATATATATCGATTCTTAACATATAAAATGACCAATAATTAAATGGTTAAGACACTAGTTTGGGTTTTCAAATCAAAAATAATTGGCAATTCTGCTAATTGCGGATTAGCCAGTAAATATAAGAAAGGCCCTGATTAAGCTTGCAAATATAATTGGATATGTGTATTAATACACATATCCATCAGACTTATTCTTTCCTAAAGGTTTGTGCCCTGCCCGGGCCAACTGAAATATAATTTATGGGGACTTTCATCAATTCTTCCAGTCTCATAACATAATTCCTGGCATTTTCCGGAAGATCATCAAAAGCTTTCACATCTGTTAAGTCCTCTTCCCAGCCTGAAAGTTCTTCATAAACAGGAGTACATTCTGCGAGGTCTTCTGTAAGTTCAGGGGGATACTCAAGATTTTTGCCTCTGTAATTATAAGCAACACAGATCTGGATTGGGTCAATTCCTGTAAGGACATCAAGTTTAGTCAGAGAAATTTCTGTATAACCATTAAGGGAAATTGCTTTTCTCAGAAGAGGCAGGTCAAACCATCCGCACCTTCTGCTTCTGCCTGTAGTTGTCCCGAATTCTCCTCCCGCTCTCTGAATCCTTTCTCCCAATTCTCCTCCAAGTTCTGTGGGAAGCGGGCCTTCTCCTACTCTTGTAATGTAAGCTTTCACTATGGCAAGCACATTATCTACTCTTGTAGGCCCTACTCCGAGATTAGCACAGGCTGAGCCTGCAATTGTAGACGAAGAGGTTACGAATTTCTGGGTCCCGTGTATGACATCAAGATGAGTCCCCTGAGCCGCTTCTGCCATTACATGTTTTCCTTCATCAAGAGCCTTGTTGATTTCTCTTGAGACATCAGTAACATAAGGAGCAAACTGTCTGCCCAGTTCAATGTATCTTTCTATAAGGGCAGGGTCTCTGACGATTTCCGGATTTCCACCCATTGCTGCAATTTCTTTTTCTTTTTGAGGAGCAAGTTCTTCAAGCCGTCTCATGAAACGGTCAGAGTCCACGAGTTCGGCCACGCGGATTTCATCCCTTGCTACCTTATCTATGTAAGCATAACCGATTCCTCGTTTTGTGGTCCCGATTTTTGTTTCCCTGGATTCTTCCCTGAGACCGTCCAATTCAATATGATAGGGCATTATGATACTTGTCTTTGCATCAAGGCCCAGCTTTCCGGCATCTACTTTTATGCCGTGCTTTTCAAACATCTCAATTTCTTCGGCTAAAACTTCAGGGTTAAGGACAACCCCAGGCCCGATCAGAACTCTGGAATCAACCAGAATACCTGAAGGGATCAGGTGCAATTTGTAGACCTCATCTCCTACTTTGACCGTATGGCCCGCATTGTTCCCACCCTGGAAACGGGCAACAATGTCATAATCTTTTGCAAGAAGGTCGACAATCTTGCCTTTTCCCTCATCACCGAACTGCGCGCCTGTGATTATCGTAAACATAGTGCCCTGATTCGGGCTTAACCATTAATAAGTTTTTGTTTGAGTATTTTTTATTTACCTAGAGTACAGAGGTTGCGAAAACCCTGTTGCTTTAGCGCAGAGGTGAAGCAGAACATTGCACAATAGTTAATATAACTTTCAACTCTTAAATGCTCTCTTGTTATTGATTATGAATAAGCATTAATGCTTAACAACTTATATAATATTAGATACTAACACCACAACCTAACAGTTCTTAAAAACATTGCCAAGTTCAAGCGAAAACCAAGCCAGGTAGTGTTTGAACATCGGGAGTTGGAGAGCAGGGTATCGTGTACCCAAAGGGATTGGGAACATTAAGCCGTGGAAAGACGGAAGCTATAACCAACTCAAGTATCATACCCATATATCACAATCATGCTAATTACTTTTCACTCGCGGAACACGAGGTAGAGCCTGTGGACTTGCGAACATTAGTTCGCGGTATTGAAGCAGGAAGCCCGCTTTCTTTAGCGGCGGGTAGTTCGCTGATTTAAATAACTGGATCGGAGGCTTAGAACGAAAACCCTCTCAAGAATAAAAAACTTAAAATCATGAGGACAATTGCCAGAATTATAGCCGTCTTTGCACTGCCCCTGTCAGTTCCAAAGATAATGGGGATCGGACCAATCATAATTACCCCTCCTCCTCTGACTCTTGATTCAACCTTTTTTTCGGGAGGCCTTCCATAAGGAGGAATTTCAGAATCCTGATTTCTTCCAGATGCAGGATTTTCTTCAAAAGGATCTGTTTCTGAGTAATCCTGACCTGATCTCGAAGTTTGAAATATTCCCAATATGGTACTGAATGTAATTAGTAGGAATCCGATGGATATTACGATTATTCCGGCTAAAAAAAGCTTATCTCCTATCAACGTCTCATCTTCCATAGGAATAAATAAATTATCATAATTAGAAGCCCTAATCCTAACATAGTTGTTGTAATTTCAGGGGATGAGCCAAATACTATGGGGATTGGCCCAATCATAATTATTCCGCCAAACTGGCTATTTGAAGAGCCCTGAATAATTGTAAGGACTATACCCAACAACAACATTAAGAATCCGATAAATATTATTACTATGCCAGCTTTCAGAAGGTTTCCTGTATACATATGGATCAGTATTTTTGTAATCTCTATAGGTTTATAATCTGGCGTAGTTTCAGATTAGAAGTCTATATTATAATATCATTTAATTATATAAAACAAGTATTTGTCTTCAATACGACGTATAGATCTGAATAATATGTAAGGCTACTCTGAACAAAGAATACCGGGCAAAGAATATAGTTTGAATAAAGAGTAAGCTGAAATGATTAAAGATATATTATATGCAGACACTTATATTATCTCTTAATTACACTAGACTATAAACAAATGAAACTCTGCAACAATGCAGGAACTTATATATACCCTTTTTATATTTATGTATATATATTAACCCCCGGCATCTTAATATATACTGTGAGAAGATAAAGAATCTTTTAACTTGAGTTTTAATCTTTAATATGTGGGAGTTATCCTTTATCTGTATATTGAAAAGGATTATACTTTTCTTAATTTCCGTTTCAAGCTTTTATTTTGAGGAAGTTTGGAGGGATAAATTAAGATTTCAGGGTACAGGCTTTCTAATAAGTAATCATCTAATTAATAAACATTTAATCAACGTTTAATCAGCCGCAAACTAGTTATTTAGCTTTACAGATCCGTTAAATCTGTCCTGATAAATTAAAATTAAACAAAAATTAAAATTAAAGGATATGGAATTCATACGTCAGCCAAGTTTCTAATTCATTTATTGCAAATTAATCTAACATTTCAGAATCAGTTGTACATGACTTCAACATACTAAGAAATCGATTTTATACAATAAAATAGGTGTTTCCAAATGCCAGAAGACAGTTCAATAAGATCTTCCCTGGAAGATATTAAGTCCAGGGTAGAATTTCAGCTTGAGTGCGGGAATATAAGTGCTGAAGATGTTAAGTCTCTCTTAACCGAAATCGAAATAATGAAGGTCCAGAATGAAAATATGAAGGCCAGACTTCTTGAAGCTAGCGTAGCTACAGGCAGGCACCTGCAGGAAATTAATAAATTAAAAGCTCATCTGGAGCAGCTTACAGAGCCTCCTCTTTTTATCGCAACTATTCTTGAAGTAAATGGGGAAATTGCCCTTATCAGACAGCATGGGAATAACCAGGAGGTCCTCACCCAGATTCCTGAAGAATGCCTTGGAAAAATCGAGCCAGGAATGAGAGTCGCTGTCAATGGTGCTTATTCCATTATATCCATAGTGAGCAGAGCAGCCGATGTCAGAGCTCAGGTTATGGAACTGATTAATTCCCCTGGCATAGATTACAGCATGATCGGGGGTCTTGACGAGGTACTTCAGGAAGTCAGGGAAAGTGTCGAACTTCCTCTTACCGAACCTGAGCTTTTTGAAGAACTGGGAATCGAACCTCCTTCAGGCGTCCTGCTTCACGGCGCTCCAGGTACAGGTAAGACTCTTATTGCAAAAGCCATAGCTTCGCAGGCAAATGCAACCTTTATCCGCATGTCCGGTTCTGATCTTGTCCAGAAATTCGTTGGGGAAGGTTCAAGGCTTGTTAAAGACATTTTCCAGCTTGCAAGGGACAAATCTCCAAGCATTCTCTTTATCGATGAAATCGATGCAGTCGGCAGCATGAGAACCTATGACGGAACCAGCGGTTCTGCAGAAGTTAACAGGACAATGCTTCAACTGCTTGCAGAAATGGACGGCTTTGACCCCAAAGGCAATGTAAAGGTGGTCGCTGCAACTAACAGGATTGACCTCCTTGACCCTGCTCTTCAGAGGCCAGGCAGGTTTGACAGGTCTATTGAGGTTCCACTGCCTGATGACAGAGGTAGGATCGAAATTCTCAAGATTCACACCCGGAAAATGAACCTTGCAGATGATGTGGACTTTGAGAAGCTTGCAAAAACCATGAACGGCATGAGTGGAGCAGATATCAGCGTTATTGTAAAGGAAGCCGGAATTTTTGTGCTGCGCAGGCGCGGGAAACAGATTACAATGGCCGATTTCATGAAAGCATATGACAAGGTTGTAAATGTCCAGCCCACAATTCCTCAGGCCATGTTTGTGTGAGTTTCTTCTGGAAACCAAAGACTAAAGACTTAGTCGTTTAATTCTTAGAAAAATCGCCAGTAAAACTGGATATTCGAGTGAATAGGAAGAACCGGATAGGAAAAATCCCATCTAGAGATTTCCTTTTTACTTTTCCTTTTTTAGAAATCAGACGAAAGCTTTATATTTTATAAATCACTTGAAGATATGCCCTTAGAGGCAAAATACAATATCAAGCCGCTCCGATAGTGTAGCTCGGCCAATCATTCAGGACTCTCACTCCTGCGACTGGGGTTCAAATCCCCATCGGAGCACTTTTCTTTATACTCTTTTTTCATGTAATATGTTTAGGGCTTGTGCAGTTGAATTGAAAAATAAATAGAATCAAACTCTATGATCTAAAAAATAAATTTAACCACAAAGTCTATTGTATTTGAGTTTATATCTCAAATATGTAAGTGTTGCATATTATATAAAAGGAAGAATGTTTAATTGTGGCAGAAAATAGCATTAGAGGCTTGAAAGATTGGATGATTATCCTAAATAGGCGAAGTTAAGGTTACTAATTACTGATTTTTAAATATTTTCATAAAAATAATCTTGACTGAAACTATGCTCTCTGTCTTGGCTCCATACGTTTTAAGTGCACTTTCAATCGATATCGCAGTTAATTTAGATAGAGCAAAGCCAAAATTATGGGTCATTCTAAGTGTATAATGGTTGCCGTTGTCCATGTAATCTATAGTATTAAACCAATTGGCTATTTTGAAACTTACAATTAGTCCATCAATGACTTCTTTTAGACTACACTCATTCAGAGACTTTTGTAAGTAAAACTCTATGCAATATTTTACTGGGTTGTCCCGGATAAAAAACTCCTGTAATAACTCAATATCAGCAGTTTCAATTAGCATTTTAAAGCAATCGTTTTGGATAACACATGCCAAATTTGTCCGTATAAGATACAATAAAAATTTTTCTTCCTCAGTTAATGCTGTACTTTTTTTTGAGCAGTTTTCCAGGCTTTCCAGCGCGAGTTCCAAGGTTTTTTGTTGTGTTTCATATTTTTCGGCGTGCTTTTTTAACAATTCCCAGTGTTTCTGCGAGATAGTAGTAGAAATGCGGTGGGTTTTCAAAATATTACCCTCAGTAATTATATACTGCCTTTTTTATTCATTAATTTTTCTATGCGCATACTAAATATACATAACCTTAATAACTCATCTATTTTTTACTAACCGTTTTTCATACCAGAAAGTTGTCATAAGACTTACATAGTTGAACTGCAGAATCAATAGCATTAGACCTTTAACAATTTAATATCAAAAGTTTAAATCACGAAGGCTATTGTATTTGACCTTATCTATGATATAAAATAACATTAAAATTTTTTTCATGCGCATACCGAATAAACTATGCACCTATTGAACACACACCCTCTGGATAACGTATTTTTACCTGCGTATTTTTATTCTTACCTAGTTCACAAAAAAAATATGTGAAAAATATAATTTCTTGGTATTTTTAGACCAGTTTGCTGCAAGATATAACAAAACAACCTGGAGTAAAATTACGTGTATTTACGGAGGAGAAATATGACTGATATTAGTGATAAATATAATCAACCAGAGATAAGAAGGATTCTCGGTCAATCCACCACTGCAGAACTCGTGTGCCCAGATGGAGTTGGACACTTCCAGCATTTCCAAGGTGGGTCTATTTACTGGCACCCAAACACGGGTGCTCACGAAGTACATGGGGCTATTCGAGCTAAGTGGACTGCACTAGGCTGGGAGAGAAGCTTTCTTAGATATCCTTTGACCGATGAAACAGCTACGCCTGATGGACGAGGTCGTTACAATCATTTTCAAGGTGGATCAATCTACTGGACCCCAGAAACAGGTGCTCACGAAGTACATGGGGCTATTAAAGCCAAATGGGCTGAGCTAGACTGGGAGAAATTTTTTGGCTATCCCGTGACCGATGAAACAGCTACACCTGATGGACAGGGTCGTTATAATCACTTTGAGGATGGATCAATTTACTGGCACCCAAACACGGGCGCTCATGAGGTTCACGGAGCTATTAGAAATACGTGGAAAGATCTAAATTGGGAGAAAGGCTATCTAGGATACCCCGTCACTAATGAACTAATCACACCTGGTCATCTGCGCTTTCAGAAGTTCCAAGGAGGAGCTCTCTTGTGGACTCCCCAACGTGGTGTTTGGGAGGTACCAGGAGCCGAAACCCATTATTTAGCTGGCGTAAGCAGTTTCCATATTGATTGCACTCGGGCCGTAGATGATGATACGGATCATATAGCTATTGGGGTTAAAATTAATAGTGATAAGATGCTTGAGATTCCGGTTATACATGTTGGAGATGTTGATGACGGTGATCATGTTGTTGACTTTTACTCTGACCCATTTGAGCTTACTAAGCTTACGGATGTTGTGACTTTCAATTTCAGCATCACTAATATAGGTTCTGATGATTACGCAGCTATTGAGAATGGGTTGAAAGAAGCATCTAAAGCTGGTCTAACGTATGCTTTTGGCCCTGTAGGAGGTGCGATAGCGGAGATAGCTTCAAAAATATACGACTTTTTCAGCGCAAACTGCGATGGTCCTGTAGCTGTCGATCAAGTTGTTGCAAGCGGTCATCTTATCAATCAGAAGAGTAAAGATTCTCATGTGTACAGTGCTACTAAGCATTATACCTACGAGTCTCAGACTTTTTGTGGTGAGTCTCCTCAATACGACGTTACTTGGTGTATTATTCGATTGTAATTGAACTGAACTCCCAAAAAAATGGCTTTTCATTTTTCTAAGAGGCTGTCTTAAAAATTTAGATTATTTCTACATTGGATAATAGGTAATGTTGACTTCAAATCAGGCCACATTAATCCTTTATGACAATAATTAATTCCATAAGACTTATGCACTCAAAGTATAAAATCAATCATATTAAAGTCCATGGTTTAAATTTGGTCGTGCATCATTAACTAGTTGAGATTTCATCTTTGAACATACATTATTCACTTGTACCTGCTTTCTAAGCTTATCTGCATAAAAAAATTGAGCGTGCATAAAGCAAAAAATGAAAGCGGAATGCGAATCTGTGAATTCTCGGGGAAATATCAACCGATTATTAGTGGACTACTTAAACCATTGTTTTCATTAAACTTATTCTCATTAAATTTATTCTAGAATTATACCTTTAAAATTATCTTTTTGCGTAGTCATAGCTATTTTTCTTTAGGGTTTTTAGGAACACACATTGTTATATGAATTATTATAGGGGCTTTGCAATTCGTAAATATATTTTTCGATAAGTAATTGATTTGCAGGATTTATTCTGTAAATTATTTTTTTCCCTTCTTTCATTTCTATTATAAGTCCATTTTCTTTGAGGTTTTTAATATACCAGCTTATTGTTGGCTTAGAAACTCTAAACTCTTCCGCAAGGGCCGCATTTGTATCACATTTTTCATTTATTATTTCTAAGATTATTTTTTGATTTGTTAAATTTTGAAGCGCAGAAATAACTTTTTTCTCACTTTCATTATAAATGAGAATATTTTCGAAATACCTTGTTTTCCCGCCTTCTCTATAAGCTTCAATTTTTCTCTTGGCTTTAAGGGTTTTAATATGATATTTTACCGTTTCACGATCTAAATCTATTTTTTCTACAATTTCACTAATGTATGCCCCAGGTTTTGTTTTTATATAAGTATAGACTCTAAAACGACTGGGATTTTCAAGCACATTTCCTGAAGTAACAGTCCGATATCCTGCTATTGTAAAAACCATTTTTTTCAGGCCAAGTAAATCGAATGTCGATAAAAGGTTCACTGCGGCCAGCCATATCAGAAACTGCCAGTAAGGTATTTCAACAACCTCAAGCTTTTCTATTTTTAATCCCTCTATAGGGGCTCCATATTGATCATTTGGAATTGCCTCTATAATACAATCAGTAGCTCCAGCAGTTGATATTAATAAAAAATAAAATATTAATAAATAAAAAAGAATCTTTTTTTGAAACTTAAAAACGAATCTAAGATTTAATGAGGAGCCCTCAATTCTAATTGATTTAGCATAAGTTTCAAACATCTAAATCCCTTTTAAAATACTCGTAGAAGTGATTTATTGTAAAAAGCTATTTTACCTGGTTTTCATCGGAATTTTCATTTGCTAAGGTTGAGGGCTTTTCTTTGGGAAAATAAAAATTATAAGCTTCAGGTGTTATTTTTTGACATATTTTATGGCATCAAATGTATAGTCCTCAGTTCCATTGACTTTATACCCGTCTACCACGAATTTCCATTTTCCTTTTGACACATAAGTTCCGTTCTTTGGTTTTATTTTCAGAACTATAATTCCGTCTGTATTCTTGTCAGATTTATCGTAGTATTTAGTCCCAGCATTGCTTCCAGGAACCACAGTAGTTAGGCCAAGACTATTAGCCTTGTTTCCCCAATTTAATTTTATTTCAAAAAGATTTACTTTATCGCCGACGTCTATTATAAAACTCTTTTTTTCATTTTGTTTTATAATATTCACATTTCCCTTTGAAGCATAAAAGGTTCCAGCTTCTTTTTTTAGTTCTATTAATTCTGTATCTTTCTCAATAGGTATTGAAAGTAAGGCATTTTCATCGGTAACACGATTCTCTGTCAACTCTTCATCAATATGTTCATACACAATATAACTTGGAACATCTCTATCGTTCTTTTTACTTGCACCCGTGGATATCAGAATATCACCCAAAAAAATATTAAGAAAATTGAATATAAATATATTGGTAAGTATCTTAAATTAGTGCTAAAATTAATAATATTAATACTAGTAAATAAAAATACTCTTTTATCCTAATTATACTTTTTAACTATAATGGCGACGATATTTGGTTTTATTTTTTAATTTTGCAGGCTTTATTTTCTCTGATAATATCTATCCGATATATTTAATATGTATAATAACGTAGGGCATTCTTCTTTAAGTCGTCTTTATATATAATATGCGGGGCACTAATTATAAATTCTAAATAATTAA
>JBNAKO010000133.1:0-6155 GCA_049706495.1 Methanosarcina sp.
AGGGGAAGATTACGAGAAAATGTATAAAATGGTTAAAGAAAAATCCGATAAATTCCCTGCAAAAGCTCTTGTAGTCATGAAAATTACTGAAGTGTATGACTGCAAACCCTTTACAGAGCCCGGAAAGAGAATTCTTTAAAGGCTTTTTAGGATTTATTTATAAAAGTTTTGGTTTGTTAAATCTGAGAATTGAAATAATATTCTTATTATTTCTTCTTTTTTAAAATAGTTTCTTTAATAAAAATTAATCCCATGTCTCTTTTAAGAAAATTTAGTTATTTTGTAACAATTTTTAAGAAGATATGTTTATCGATCATCACAGACTACGGACAGAAAACTTATATGCTGTGAATTTAAAACTTTTTTGCGGTAACATGAAAATCTGGAAAATATCGTTTTTATGCATAATTATAGGATTGATATCTATACCATCAGCTTCAGCTGAGGAAGAATATACGATAAGTCCGTTTACACAAGACTCTGAGAACTTAGATGATTTAATTTGTTCCATATTATCAACTCAATATATAAGTCAAGGACAGACGATAACTCACAATGTAAATGTTGGTTCAGGAATAAACTATCTTGAAGTTGATTTGAACTGGGGAGATACAAGTGATTCTCTAACACTCAGTGTCTACACACCTTCAGGAAGCAAGCTTGGAACCTATCGGGACAGTTCTGATGGGGGTGTAAATGGTAGAATACATTTTAATATAGATCCATCTCAAGGATACGTAGCTCAGGGAACTTGGAAATTTAAAGTCTACGGAGAATCAGTTAGTGGAACTGAAGATTATACACTTAATGTCTACCAACATTAAGTTTAAAAAACTAATCATTATTTTTTTACTACTTTTTTTTCTAACAAAAACAGCTTATGCTTCTGAATACATTGTAACCCCTTGCCTAAACGATCAGGCTGGAGTATCAGTTTCAGGGGAAAAAGTAGTAAAATTAGAAGATACTATCGAACCATACTGGCATTTTCTTCTCTGGCTTGCCATGATGCAAATAATATCGGCAATAGACACATTACTACTTCCCACGAAGCTTATTCTTATAATAACTGGATTCCGAATTACAGAACATACTAATATGTTCGATAATCAGAACAGACTTAGTATTTACACTTATATAAAAAATAGACCTGGAGCATATATTGGCGAAATTGTAGAAAAAATCGGTTTAGATAGAGGAGGAGTTCGGCATCATATAAACATTTTAAAAGCTCAAGGAAAAATTGAAGCCTACAAAGATGGAGGGAAAACAAAGTATTTTGAAAATAATTCTACTTATCATGCTGAAGAGATGAAAGTTATTTCTGCCCTCCAAAATGAAACAAATAAAAGGATAATTTTAGAAATATTTAATGGTAAATGTAATACTAATATGGCCTTAGCATGTGAGATTGAAGTTTCCAGGGCTACAATTAGCTGGTATATGAAAAACCTTAAAGAAATTGGGATTATAAAAGAAATTAGAGATGGCAAAAGAATACTTTACAAAATAAATCCTTCTTATAAAAATTTGATAGAAAAATACGGATAAAAAATTAATCTAATTTTATTAAATCACTTAATGTCAGATTTCTCAAATAATTTTCTTTAAACCATTAAAGATTCTTTTTATTGGATATTTTCTTTCTTATTCATTTTTAAATCCTTAGTTGTTTAATCCTGAAGATAAATCGTAAAGATAAAAACTGGAATTATCTATTTTACGTCAAAAAGAATGTCAATAACAAAGTTTTAAAATCTTGAGATTTTTGAGGGTTCAGTTTTTATGAATAAATATGATCAAAAATATCTGTTTATTTTTGTATAAGTGAAAAAAATAAAATTTGACTCTATAGGAGCCTGTTTCAAATTATTTTATATATAATTTCCGGCCAAACCCTCTAATTGTTTTTTAATAACTAATTTTGAGTCTCTAAAATATTTATTAACCTCTAACAGTTAGAGGGATTGGCCGGAAGACTCATAAAGGATTGTTTAAAACTGAATAAGTGAGAATGTTCTGCAGGGTTCAGTACAGTTTGAGATCCATCCTGAACTCTGCATACCCGAAGGCATGAAGTATATGACTTTATAACTATTTTAAAGTTTTCTTCTTGCCTCTTAACAAAAATAAAGAGGTGAAATAAATTGAAATTTAATAATGAGATTAGGAAGATTAGCGGGATTTTCATGATAATGCTCGTTGTAGGTATGATACTGGCTACGCCTGCATTGGCATGCCCAGCTGGAACATCTTGCACTGCTGAAAATAAATTGAAAGCTGTTGATGGTTATTCAGAAGTAACAGGCATGGAGAAAGATGAGGCTATATTATTTGCTTCTAATTTGAAAGATGTCAAGACTCTTTCAAACAATCAATCGATAGAAGCTTTGAAACAATTTAGCGATTATACTAAAGTGTATTCCCTGGAAAGAAAGATGGAAGATGGGTCCACAGCCCATATGAAAGCAGTTATATTACCAACAGAACTTGACATTAATGAAGATAAAGAGCTTAAAAGCACGTATGTTGTAGCATTATGGAACGACGCAAATACTACTAACAAAGATGTCAGAGCAATGCGTTATTCGAGTATCCTTAAAGATGGTCATTTAAAGGAACTAACTTTTGGGAGAGTAGACAATAATGGAAAAATACTCGAAGAGCTACTTGTGAGTAACGGGTCTGCAGTTGAAAATCGAACAGGTGAATTCACCTCAGATTCTTTGTCCCCTTATTGGAGCTGTGTTATAGAAACAATAAGTGGAGATTGTTTGTGTCTTTTCTTAGGTGATTACTGTCCTCCTGGTCTCCCATCTATCTGTGATTTCTGTCAACCACTTTTCCCAGCTTGTTATGAATTCCCTAGTCAGGTTACTTGTGGGGCATTAGCAGCATGTCTGGGTATTGAAATATTATATGCTATGTATCAATGTTATTAAAATTCTGAAGAACGATGGCTGACTCTGTATTCTTTTTCTTAATCATAAAAAAGGATATAGAGTCAATAATATTTTTCAGATAATTGAAGACAGTGATCTATTTTGGAATGATCATCGACGGGGGCTTAAAAAAGAGAGTTAAGAAGGTGTAAGTTAATCATTTCTGATTGATATATTAAGAAGAAGAGAGCAGTTGGAGATTTTTTTGTTGGATCAATTTAGTAGACGTGTCACACTTCTATAAGGCAAACTTCAACAATATATCAAAAACAGAAGAAAATTTCCAGTACAATAATGAACCGGATAAGTTACCTCAAAACTGTGTACAGTTACACAAATAGAATAAAATTTCCCATTATAGGATTAAGTTATTCTTTAACTTAGGAAATTTTCATTATATCAATTCAGAATTGATATTAAAATCATTTAATTGTAGTAATTTTTGAGTTTTGACATTATCTGTGTTCAAATTTCGAGATATTTTCAATGTGTAAGTTCAACTAACATTAAAGAAAAATTAAGATAATATACATAATGTAGAAGCTGATGAGAAATAAAGAGAAGAATAGTATTGAAGTTATTTCCTAACCGGCAATAAGCATTGAAAATTACCAATCTCAATACTCGTTGATATAAATATGAATAATTAAGGGAAATAAATATAGTAATGGGGAAGTAACCAAAGAGTTTGAAGTATGCATTTAATAAAATATTTGGTACACGAAAAGATGCTCATAATAAGAATATATTTTTCCAGTTTATTTTCTGGGGTACTATGATGCTATCGAAAGAGAGATTTTTACTTATATTAGTAATTTTTTCCACTATCTGTTGTGGATGCGTTGCTGAAAGTGTTAACACAGCAAAAATCACTACAAACTTGATAAACGCTCAAAAAGAAATCAACGACATATCTTATACTGAGAAATTAATAATACCTATTGAGAACGGGTCTACAAGTACTAAATCAGATTTCTCAATTAGAAAACCTAACTTGTATAAAAAAGTAGATTGGATTAATTCTTCGATACACTTAATAACTGTTTCAAACGAAACTTCCTCATGGATCTATGATCCAACCACTAATACAATTTTGATGAAAAATTCTACTTCTTTGAATAGTGTAGCTAACCTCCCAGCATATAAAAATTTTATTCTTAATATGTCGGATAACTGCACTATGAACTACCAGGAAACTGAATTTTTAGGTGGAGTTCAAATTTACAAACTTGAAGTCATTTCTAATAAACAAAATGAAACATGTAATCGTCATATTCTATGGATAGATCCTGAAATCTGGATGCCATTAAAAATACAAAGTTATAACGGTGATAATCCTCTGATGACGTTAGAATATAGTAACTATTCAATAAATACAGGTTTAGAAACAAATGAATTTGAATTCAAAGTTCCCAAAACTGCATCGGTGGTTGGGTCATGAAGATAGATAGTATAGTGAAACAAGAAATGTTACGTTCGATTGCAGTCTATTTCTTTTTTTTCTTTTTATTTAATGCTTTATATTATAAAGGATATATCTCATTTGAACCTGGAATTACTCTTATTTTGGCGTTTCTTGTAACAATTGTACATTTCTGGTTAATGGTATGGTATAGAAGAAAGGAACAACTATTAAATCCATCTATTTTTTCAATAATAAACTACGTTCTTCGATCAGAGTCCTATGAGGAAAAAAACAAAGAACCTAATAAAAACGAAAAAACCAGCATTTTTTCATCAATTCGAAAAAATATTCTTCTTCTAATTATTACAATATTCTTGTATATTATTTACCTTTATGCATCTCTAGCTTATAATGTGGATCAAATATTCTGGATTTTGATTTTACTATTTATCGGGGGCACATTATCAAAAATACTATACAGTGGAGAGAAAGAAAATAAAGATGATCCCATGAGATTGTTGATTTTCTATGTAATCGCATGCGTTTTCATTTTTGTACGCTACCTCGTACTTGGCTATCCTATTTTTCCTATTTTAAAAGGAAGTATAATTCTTGGGATATTACTGGTATTTTTGGTTTTCGGAATAAAATGGTCACAGCGTAAACAAAATTCAGATGACTAACTCTCCTGCTATAAGTACAGGTTTGTGAGACAAAAAGATCATTTTGCAGGAATTCTTATGAAAAGAAATTTTCGTGTAATAGCTTTCCTTGTTGTTATCTATTTTTTTACCATATTTATTTCAAGCGCCTGCGCAGAACCCTTTTCAGTTCAATATTTTCATCAAAAAGGTTGTCATGATTGTGCAATAACTGACCCAATTGTCGATCGAATAGAAGCTCAATATAATAATGCTATTATTATAACACGAATTGAAACCAGCACTGCTGATGGTTTTAATCAATGGAACAAATACGGTTTTCTTGAAGTTCCGGCTATTGTAATAAACAATGAAACAAAAATTTCTAAAGAGCAAATTAATGAAGAGAAGCTGAAAATATTAATCAATGAATATCTTTCGAAAGAAGAAATAAATATCAAATATTCCACAGAAAGCACAAAGGAAAAAGAACAGGACAATGAGTCTATAAATACAAACTTTAATTTGCCATTTGCCTACTCACTCGGCCTTTTTGCAGGTTTTTCTCCCTGTTTAATGGCTATCTTAGGATTTCTTTTAAGCTTTACTGCAGGAACAAGCAGTAACGCGAAAAATGGTATGGTACGTGCAATGGTATTTGGATTGGGACTGGTGAGTTCTTACATAGTTTTAGGTATGTGTTTGCTCTCTTTCAGAAAGTCAATTCCCAACTTGGAAAGTTTTTCTTATATTACAGGCATTATTGTAATCCTTATTGGATTAAACCTTCTGGGAATCTTGAAATCGCCTGTTGTTCTGGACAATTATTTTCAGAACTCTGCCCGGAAATATGCAGGTTCTCTGGGTGGAATTTTTTTCCTTGGGATATTATTCTCATTTGTAAAAGTTCCCTGCACTGCTCCAATGTTACTTGTGTTGCTCAACAAAACGATTACAAATGGAACAGTTAATGATCTGATCCTGTTACTTGCTTTTAGCTCCGGAGTGTTGACACCATTTATTGGAGTTGGCCTGATTGGAGGTTATACTCTGTCTAAGCAAGTTCGCTCACACAGAATATACCTGAAAAAAATCAGTGGATCTGTGCTTTATTTCTTGGTTTATGGATGATATTTTAAACTAAATTTTGAAAACATCCAGCGAATT
>JBNAKO010000134.1:0-15750 GCA_049706495.1 Methanosarcina sp.
ATAATAATAATAATAATAATAATAATAAATTTAACTGGCTAAGGATGGATATTTGTCAAGTCCTTTTTAATTACCTAAAAAAGTTTATTTTAAAATATATTTCTAAACTATCTCTAAACTTTATTTAATGCTGAATTCTATTAATCTTGAAATTTAATTAATATTGAATTTCAACCGGATTAGAAATTTTCAATTAATTTATAAAATTAATTATTTCCCTGTTACGTTAACTCAAGCTATTACGGCAGTTTATAAGAAAGGCCGCCAGGGCTTGATAGCATCAAGGTTCATGTGATATATCGACTCACAGACTTTATTGTCTGGGTCCTGTGCAAGGAGTGCCTCGGATGTCTTTAAGGATAAAGCATGAAGCCTGAGAGATTTTTCATACTCTCCAATGTTTTCCATTAAATGTCCTTTTATGGTCTGAAAATACAGGAAAAAATAATCGGTTTTTGCTTCTTTTGCAGCTTTTTCGGCTTTTTCAAGCTCATTTAATGCTTCCTTATACTTTCCTGCCTGCATTAGTAAGAGGGTTTCGTTGTAGCAATTTATTGCTAATTCTTTCAGATGATTGGGGGATTTTAGGGTGGGGGATTCTGACATAGTAAAAAATACTCGCTTACAATATTTATATATATTTTCTTTTTTTCTTTCTAATTATATTCATTTCTTTAGCCTGTTTATATATTCTTGAACAGTTAATTATAAATCTTCAGCCCTATATTTTTCTTAAAGCCTATATCAGGATAGCTAAAAAGAAATAGTCTTTCACATCTTTGAAGAATTCTATAAAGGAAAAGGGATTTAGGTGGATAAACAGGTGGAAAGAAGAAAAGATACAGAAATCCGGGAGAAGAATATCAGGTATTTAAAAAATAAAAAGCGCGAAAAAGCATATCTTCTACTGGTTAGTATCTTTCTTGCCTTAATCCTTTTCTACGCCTTTTACATTGGTGAACTTCTCTGGGGTATAGTTATTGATATCCTGATTTTGAGACTTTATTTCCTTATGAAAAGAGAAAGGAGCTATTTTAAGGCATACTATCTTGACGAGGAAGAAGCCGGAACCTCACATGATCCTGAAACAAAAAAGAGAATCTGGATAGCAAATATTGTTATCACCCTTTTTGTGCTCGGCCTGGTAATTTACTCTTATTTTACTTTCAGGTTCATATGGGGAATTGTTGCAGGTTTGCTTATTCTTCTATATCTGCATATGCTCTTGTTTTCACAGGATAACCTTTAATTTAATTTAATTTAATTTAACTTAACTTAATTTAACTTAATTTAATTTGATTTAATTTGGTTTAATTTGGTTTAATATAAGAATTCTCTATTCCCGCCTTTTTAATTTCTTAATTTTAATTTTATTAATTTCTATAATTTTTTCAGGAATCATATCTTTTATTGTCTCTTTTATAATTTTTGTTCCCGTCTGTAACGCTTAAGGCAGTAATTTGAATAGTCATTTATCTTCATCTTTATCTGCCAGTCCTTCGAAATCTTTTATCTCTTCCAGTTTATTTATTCTCTCACGGGTTAAAAGAATAGCTTCCTTAATATTTTCATTTTCGGGCTGCTCAACAAGTAAATTTTCCTGTATCCTGAGGGCTTTTTCCATTTTTTCTTTTGCAAGAATATTATTCTCCTGAGATTGCTGGCTTAAACAGCTTCCAAACTGGCTGAGAGCTACTGAAAGTTCAGCCTGGTAGCCCAGATTGTCAGGTTTTTCTTCAAGAAGCTTTTCATAAATTCCAATTGCCTCTTTTAGCACTTCACACGCTTGTGAAAAAGAACCTGTTTCGGCCAGCAGAACTGCATAATTGTTAAGATTTTCTCCTGCATAAGAGTTAAAGACAGCATTATCTGGATCCTTTGTCATCAGGCTCAGATAAGTTTGCCTTGCCTGGAAATAATATTCAGCAGCTCTGGCCTTTTCTCCTTTCTTTTTAAGGAGATTTGCAGTATTGCTTAAAACCGTACCTCTGTAATGCAAATAATCAGGATTTTCAGGGTCTGTTTTGAGGAGCTCTTCTCCAACAATAAGGGTCTTTTCATAGGTTTCCAGGGCCTCATCATATTTCGATGCAGTATAAAGAATGCTTCCACGAGTAAAAAGTACATAATAGAGAGCATCATTGGCTTTTGCTTTTCGAGCTGCATTTTCAGCTTTATCGAGGGTTTCTAGAGCTTTATCCAGTTTTCCTTTTTTAATCTGGGATACTGCACTGTGGATCTGCTTCAGAAGAAGAAGATTTTGTACCTTACTTCTGGACATAAGGAAAAATTGTTTCTTATTTTTTTAAATAGCTATCGATCTTATTTTTAAGTTCCTGTCTGAAGTCTTAAATTTTTCAGCAAGTATACATATAATCTGGAAATAAATACAGAAATAATTTCTAATTTATTCTATCTCAGCAGTATAATTAATTCTATAAAGCAGATATTAAGTACAAATCACCTGAATCCTATAAATTCCAGAATTTTCAAAAAATCCTCAAGTTATAAATAGAAGAGATAGTATAAATGAATTAAAAATTTCTTATAGATTGAATAAGAAATCGATTGCCTGATAAACCTGACAGAAAAAAATACGATTTAGCAAATAGTATTTAACGAAAGGCTTGTATATAGTATAATACAGATAATAGGTTAATTTTATATACTGTAAGTTTATATAATTAGCCGAAGTATGAATGGGGTAACAGTAACTCTATAATTTTTGTTATTGTGACATCCGCTTTTTGCCAATTATTTTATCACAAATATTATTATTTTTTCAAAAGCGTCAAATATATATATCGATCAAATAACGTCTATTAAATAACGTTATAATATGTGAGCTAACCATGGTGTATAAAGATAATCAGAGCATAGACGAGTCTTCACTCCAAACGGAAAAATTAGCCCTAATTATGGGGGAGTCCGTTCAAAACGTTGACAAGTCTGAGGCCGACCAGCAGGAGGATAAGCCAGGTGTGGGTATGACCGGGGCTGAGTCCGAACAGGTCACGGCCGAGTCTGAGCCCAATCCAGATCTGGATGAAGATATTGAGATTGGCTTCCATTTTGAAAATACTTCTAATATAGATGTACCCAAACTCCTTATTGATCAGGTGCTTGGGCAGGAGCATGCAGTAGAAGTTGTAAAAAAGGCAGCCAGCCAGAGGCGACACATAATGATGATAGGGACTCCTGGTACAGGAAAATCCCTGCTTGCAAAAGCAATGGCAGAGCTTCTTCCTAAAGAAGAACTCAAAGATATCCTTGTATATCCGAATATGGAGGATCTCAATAACCCTAAAATCAGAGAAGTTCCCGCAGGCAAGGGCAGAGAAATTGTAATGGCTCACAAGATGGAAGCTAGAAAGAAAGCCCAGGCCCGGAATATGCTCATGATGCTTTTTGTAGTGGGTATTATTATCTATTCTTATTTTGTTGCCCAACTGCTCTGGGGTATAATTGCAGGTATAATGATCCTCATGTTGACCCGCCAGTTCCTTCCCAAAGAAGAAATGATGATTCCAAAAATGGCGGTTTCTAACTATGACAAAGAACATGCCCCTTATATTGATGCAACAGGTGCTCATGCAGGAGCTTTGCTTGGAGATGTAAGGCACGATCCTTTCCAGTCCGGAGGCCTTGAAACCCCTGCTCATGACAGGGTGGAGGCCGGAGATATCCACAAAGCCCACAAAGGTGTACTCTTTATCGATGAAATTAACACTCTGAGACTAGAATCTCAGCAGAGTCTTCTTACTGCTCTTCAGGAGAAAGAATACCCTATAACAGGACAGTCCGAAAGAAGCTCAGGAGCGCTCGTCAAAACCGAACCTGTACCATGTGACTTTATCATGGTTTCTGCAGGAAACCTGGATGCTGTCCAGAAGATGCACCCCGCATTAAGGTCAAGAATCAAAGGTTACGGATACGAAGTTTATATGCGGGACTCTATGGAAGACAGCCCTGAAAACAGGAAAAAACTCGTCCGCTTTGTTGCCCAGGAAGTTGTCCGAGACGGGCATATCCCTCACTTTGATGAAGGGGCAGTCGAGGAAGTTATTCGGGAAGCCAGAAGAAGGGCAGGTCGGAAAGGTCATCTCACTTTGAAGCTTCGTGACCTTGGAGGGCTTGTACGTGTTGCAGGAGATATTGCTCACTCTGAAGGCGCTCCCCTGACTACAGCAGAACATGTGCTTGCAGCGAAGAGGATTGCAAGATCTATTGAACAGCAGCTTGCAGACAGCTATCTGGAACAGCGTAAGGAGTATGAGTCTTTCATGAGGAAGGGCTCTGCTGTAGGTAGAGTAAATGGCCTTGCAGTCATGGGTGGAGATTCAGGAATTGTACTCCCTATTGTATCCGAGGTTACACCTGCAATCTCAGGCTCTGAAGGCCGCATTATAGCTACAGGTAAACTCAAAACTATCGCAAAAGAAGCTGTGCAGAACGTTTCGGCTGTGATCAAAAATATGACAGGTGCGGATATTTCCAACCACGATGTCCATATTCAGTTTGTAGGGACATATGAAGGTGTTGAAGGAGACAGCGCATCAGTTTCTATTGCAACAGCCGTAATATCTGCTATTGAAAAGATTCCTGTAGACCAGACTGTCGCAATGACAGGTTCTCTCTCAGTAAGAGGAGATGTCTTGCCGGTCGGCGGAGTTACTTATAAGATTGAGGCTGCAGCTTTAGCTGGCCTGAAAAAAGTCATAATTCCAAAGGCTAATGAGGCTGATGTGCTTATTGAAAAGGCATATAAAGAAAAGATTCAGATTATACCTGTTTCTTCAATTGCCGAAGTAATGGAACACAGTCTTGTAGGCCCGAGAAAGAACACAATTATTGAAAAACTCAGGAATATTACAAAGCTTAGCTTTGATATTCCTGAAGTCTCACCTACTGCAGCCGTACAGGCTAAAAGCCTATTCAGGTGCAGGAACTAAATATGACAGATATTATGCAGGAGATTGAATTTTACGACTGCAGGGTATTAGAGGGGAGTTCCACCTCTATTACTCTTGATAACGGAAAGATTGAAGAAATTTCTCGAAATTTTACCCAGGGTGCAGGAATAAGAGCTCTTTGTGGAGGCTCCTGGGGGTTTACGGCTGTCGAAGGGGAAATTGACCTTAAAAAAGGTATAGAAGCCGCCTCCAAACTTGCTTTTTCTATGAATGCAAATACTCCTAAAGAGAAAGTAGAACTTGTGCCTGCTATTTCTCCAAAAGTAAGAAATCTCCCTGAAATTAAAATCGATCCTAGAAATGTCTCAATTGAAGAGAAGGTCGAGCTTTTAAAGGATATCGAAGCCAATGCAAAAGTTGCAGGCGTCCACAGTACAAAAGTAATGTATCTGGAATCTGAGTTCAAACTCAAATACAGAAGTTCTGATGGAATAGAAGCTGCTTATGAACTTTTAAATGTCGGATTTGCCGTATCTGCGGTTGCTTCTGAGAACAACATCTATCAGGCAGGCAGAGAAAGCCGTTTCGGATATGGATATGAGCTTTTTGAAAAAGAAAATATCCTTGAGCTTGCAACCAGGGCAGGAAATACTGCAGTTGAACTCCTGAAAGCTAAAACTCCTAAAGGCGGAGAAATGCCGGTAATTCTTGACCAGGAACTTGCAGGCGTTTTTGCGCACGAGGCTGTCGGGCATGCTTCTGAGGCTGATCTTGTGCTTGAAGGAGACTCTATCCTTGAAAACAAAATAGGGGAAAAAATTGCATCTCCTCTGGTCACGATTATTGATGACCCGACTTTACATGAGTTTGGATACTATCCTTTTGATGCTGAAGGCTCACAAGCAAGAAAAACTGAAATTATTAAGGATGGAATTTTTAATTCCTATCTTCACTCCAGGGAAACCGCAGCAAAACTTGGAGGCACACCAGGAAACTGCAGGGCTCAGGGATTTTCCATGCCTGTTGTTCGAATGAGCAACACCTTTATTGAGAACGGAGATGCCAGGTTTGAGGAAATGCTTGAGGAAATCGGGGATGGAATGTACCTTATCGGGTCAAGAGGCGGGCAGGTAAATACAGGTGAAGGTATTTTCCAGTTTAACGCTGAAAAAGGCTATCTGATCAAAAATGGAGAACTTACCGATCTTATAAGGGATGTCTCTCTTTCCGGAAAGACCCTTGAAATTCTTAACCATGTAACTTCAGTTGGAAATGATTTGAAAATGAGCTCAGGCAGATGCGGAAAAGCCGGACAGCTTATCCCGGTCTCGGACGGAGCCCCTCATATTGCAATTTCAAAAGCCCTTGTAGGAGGTGCTTGAAAATGTACGAGCTTGCAAAAAAGGCTCTCAAGTTTGCGGAAAAAGCAGGAGCTGAAGAAGCTGAAATTTATTATGCTGCCAATCGTTCAACAAGTGTAAATTTCAAAAAAGACGAGCTTGAAAGTGCAAAAGACCGCTTTTCGGAAGGCATAGGCATTCGAGCTATAGTAAATGGGGCAGTTGGCTTTGCCAGCACAAATTATGCCCGTGAGGTAGAAAGCGCGGTTGAAGTTGCAGTTGCCGAAGCTAAGGTCCGGGAAAAAGATCCTGACTGGAAGAGTCTTCCCTCTAATGGAAAATATCCGGAGGTTTCCGGGATCTTTGATAAAAAAATAGAGGCGCTTGAGCTTGAAGAATGTATAAAATACGCGCTTTCTCTTGTTGAAGGAACAAAAGAATTCCCTGGAACCATGCCTACCTCAGGAGGCTTTACCCGTTCAAAAAGCAGGCAGCTTATCTTAAATACAAACGGGATTGAAATTGAGGAAGAATCAACAGCAGTTTCAGGATTTGTTGATGTTATTACTACAAACGGGCATACCTCAACAGCATATGATTTTGCCATATCGCGCTCTTTAGATATTGATTTTTTTACTCTCGGGAAAAATGCTTCAGAACTTGCATTAAAATCTAATGGCGGAATAAAAATTGAGCCCCAGAAAACAAATGTAATTTTCCATCCTTTTGCTTTTTCTGATATCATTGAAGAGGCGCTCTCTCCTTCTCTTGATGCCGATAATGTCCAGAAAGGAAGGTCAGGTCTGAAAGGCAAAATCGGAGAGGAAATAGCTGTCCCCGAACTGTCTATCTATGATGACGGGTTAATTGAAGCAGGAATTGAAACTTCGGTTTCGGATGGCGAAGGTATTCCTTCTCAGCGTACCTGTGTGCTTGAAAAAGGCAAGCTTCAGACCTATCTTTATGACAGTTATACTGCAGGAAAAGCGGGTGTGAAAAGCACAGGAAACGGGTCAAGAGGTTCCTATACAAGTCCTCCTTCGGTAGGGCTCACAAATTTCATTATTGATTATCCTCAAAGCGATGTGATTTCCGAAACCGAATCCGGAGTTTTTATAAATACCGTCATAGGCGCACATACAGCAAACTCAATTTCCGGAGACTTCTCAGTAGAAGCAAGGAATGCCTTTACAATTAAGGACGGCGCGCTTGATAAACCTATAAAATCCCTGATGATTTCCGGCAATGCCTTTAATATATTAAAAAATATCACAGGTGTGGGATATGATGTCCGAAAAGTCGGAGGCATAATTACCCCTTCAATCAGGGTTTCGAATATGAGTATAACAGGATAATGGACAGAATAGTGGATGAAATAATGGGTAAAATAATGAGTAAAATAAAGATTTTTTGAAAACCTTTATTACATATTTTTTATTCCACATTTTCCTGATGCATCACTAATTTTACTGTATTTTATATTTTTTATATTTTTTATTATTAAATTTCTTTTAAATTCATTTTTTAATTTCTTTTTCCCCCTTCATTTGCCCGCTTTCAGCTTTTTTCTTTTTTCCCATTTCAGATTTACCATTTGAGATAAAGTTTTATTTTTCGTCGCCCCTTACAACCATTACCGGTAATTTTGAATGCCGAATCACCTTTTCTGCCACACTTCCAAGCAAAAATCTTTCGAAGCCCGATTTCCCAAGCGTACCCATAACTATAAGGTCAACATCTTCCTTTTCGGCAAATTCAAGGATTTTATCTGCCGAATTTCCTTCAAGAAGCACAGGTATAACTTTTACGCCTGCATTTTTGCCTGCATCTTCCACAAAGGCCACTGCTTTTTCTCCCTCGGAATGAAGGAACTCTCTTAATGACTTTTCCCAACCAAAGTCTCGAGAGCTGTAGCCTGCAGGGACAATTACGTATACGGCATAAACAGTTGCTTCGCTCAACTTTGCAATCTCGATTCCTTTTTCAATTGCTTTTTTGACAGAATCAGAGCCGTCTGTAGCAATCAGGATTTTCCTGTAAAATTCGTCCTCCATATCTACCCTCTTCTTATCTTTCGGTTTTTTTTAATTTAATAATATCAATTTAAAAAACTAAAATATATAATTCTAATCTCTATTATAATCTAAGTTAAATTTAATTTAAATTTAAAATTAGCTCTAAAATTATATCTGAAGTTATAATCCAAAATTAAATGGATTTAGACAATTTTAAGCACTTCAAATACGACTCAAAGAAATTATTTTATCCCATTAATTCCCCCACTATAAATTTCTTCAGTCTTTTATCTCATATATTTAGTCTTATATTATATACAGTTATTAAATTATTTATTTATAAGTAAGGTAAATAATTATCGTTTACAATTTGCCTTTCATTTCATACCAATCTTAGTAACATATACCTAACATAGACCCTGTCTGGCATTTACATATATCGTTAATAACTTTAAGTTCTTTAATGAGCTTTTTTATCGGCTTACTTTATAAATTATATTTATTCAATTAACCAGAATGGGAAACAAAAGCTTTTAGAGTATACTATAAATCTCATTTTTGACACAAAAAGGAGTTTATTTTTTGCATGCCATTAACTTTATATATAGTTAAATCCTGAGAAAAGGGCGGTGAACGGGCATAGCTCAAAATCAAGTATTATTGATAATAATTTTATCCAACATATTTTAACCTCCTCTTAAAAACCCCGTTCATCAAACTGCTCTTTATATCTTTTCGAAGTCTATACAAGTAAGGTTTATTCGACATTTATCCATTTTTCTTGTCTTACATTTTTTCTATTTCTTGGTGTTTCTTTAATTTATTTTCGAAATTCTAAAACTATATCTCTTGAAAAATGAGTTTTTGTGAGTATTTTTCTTTTTTACTGTATATTTTCAAGAAGCAATACTCAGAAGAACTAATAAAATTATAAGCCTCACAAGAATGCTTATAGACGTTGAATATAAAACGATCCGGGTTCCCAGGCGTGTGCCGAAAATTGCAATTTTACCCGGAAGCTGGCTTCGGATTGCAAAAATAGGGAGCATAAACATGCTGCCTAACATAAGCACGATCATTGCCTGCACATTTGTGATCTCACCTGAGTGAATCATGGGGCCTAAAAGAGAAATTCCCAGAATAGGGCTTGCAACATAGCTTGTCAAAGGAATAATAGACTCAGGAGGGATCTTGAAAAGTTCGGCAAGTGGGAGGACGCTAAAGAAATCAAAAGCTCCACGTTCCTGTAAAATGAAAATAACTGTGCTCGCAATAAGATAAATTCCTGCAATCCTCAAAAAAGGCCTGAGTTCTTTTCGAAATGCCCTGGTGAATGCATTCTTTAAAGAAACTCTTTCTTTATTTTTTGGTTCAGGGGCTTTACAGGAATTGCCTTTCAGGAAAAGTTTGCTTGCAACTGCAATTACAAAGATTTTGACAAATGCTGTTACTATAAATACAAAAGTGTAAAAACCTCCGACTATAAGGCCAAGTGCAGGCAAAACAATAGGGATCTGGTATGTAAAAAGCTCCCGAAAATAAGCAGGGGTAGCATTCATCATTGCGCAGAGCAAGATTTCTTTATCATCCAAGCAATTCTCTTTTTTCCCCTGGAAAAGCATGGTGTTTGCAGCAACAGTAGACCCTATTGACACTACAAAGGCTGAAGCACATGTATCCGGCAGGTTGGTATAGGCAAAAATAGGGCTTACAAATCTGGAAAATTTTTGCATAAGCCCAAGTTCGATAAGTACACTCGTCCCTATAAGCCCGACAAAAATCATTACAAGTACCGGAATTGCAAAATCCAGTACTTTGAGAAAAAGCTCTATCATCGGCATTTATTAAGATAAAATGGTAGATCAATTTATCCGTAAATCCAGGAATTTATGTAAAAAATTAATTTTTCTTTTTTACGTTTGTCTTTTTAGGAACCTGTTTATCTCACAACAAGCACAGGCTTTTTAGAATGCCTGGTTACATTTTCTGCAACACTTCCAAGCAGGAATTTTTCAATTCCGGTTTTCCCAAGCGTGCCCATGACAATAAGGTCAATATCATTTCTTTCTGCAAAATCCACAAGCTCATTTGCAGGACTTCCTTCAAGAACTACCGGTTCGATATTAACACCTGAATTTTTCCCGGCCTCTTCTGCATATGCTATTGCCTGCTTAGCCTCTTCTCTGAAAAAGTCGTGAATTGCCCTATCCCATCCTACATCCTTGGGATAAGCTATATGATCCTCTTTATGTGAAATCACATAGACGGCATACACTTTTGCATTACTCAGCTTTGCCAGGTTAATAGCTTTATTTACTGCTTTTCTGGCAGATTCCGAATCATCAGTTGCAATCATTATATTCTTGTAACTATTGTTTTCCATACCTTTCCCTCTTTTATTTCCTAGTTTATATAAGAAATACTTCTATAAAAAAGTCATCGTAAATAATACCTTGATCTTTTCTGCAAAAATTAATTTATCAGCCAATAATGAAATGAAGAGAAGGAATCTTAAAAAGTTAAAAAGAATATTAAATGAAAAAAATGTTAAAAGAAATATGTTAATTTAAATTACACAGAGATAATATCGAGCTTAATCGTAATTATATTATATTATATTATATTATAATGTAATAGACTTTAAAAAGGCTGAATTTAGATAATAATTATGTAAGAAACAGCTATTGATATAATAAAAATTTTATTTTGTGTATTTCATTCTGTTCTATTTCATTCCATTTTATTCATATTTTATTATATTTTGTTCTATCTTGTTTTGTTTTATTTTTTATTCTATTTATGTCATCAAATAAGTGCAGTACAGGTAGAGCATAAATTTAAATGGGGCGCAGGTTTAGTGAGAACCACTTTACAACATATTTTTTGGTAAAAGTAAAGTGATTCTTCCGTACTGAGCAGTTTTCAGCAATATTTTTTGTATAACTTGTTTCCACCTAATTTTTAGTTGTTTTTCATAAAACTGGATTTTTGTCCAGCAAAAAATCAAGACTATCCCTGTAATTGTCTTTAACATCGGAATATACAAGTGCATTTGTTGGGCAGGCTTCTACGCAGGCAGGCAGTTCTTTACCCTGACATAAATCACATTTTATTATATCTCCTGTATCTGTTTCCCTGTTAACAACCCCATAATTGTGCCGCATGGATGAAGACCAGCAGCCCATAACAAGGATCAAATGGTATAAAGAGATAAAACGTGGGCAAACTGTAGAACACATCCAGCAGTCTACACATTGCTCCGGGGAATGGCTTACTAGGTTTGTGGCTGAATCCTGGGAAAGGGCTTTTGTAGGGCAGGCTGAGACGCAGGGAGCATCTTCACAGTTGCGGCAGGTCATGGGAACAGGAGCATTAAGCGCTGGCATATGTTCTACATGAATACGCTTTTTTGGAACAGGGTTTTCTCCTAAAGCCGAAAAAAGGGATTTACTCTGGGAGTGTTCGACTGCGCATGCAACCTCGCACGAGAGACATCCAAGGCACCTTTCAGGCCGAATTCTTACATCTTTCAATCCAAACATCTCCTTAGCTCAGGCCAAGAGCCTTTCTTTTCCTGTTAATATGCTCAAGCATCAGGGCTGCAGCTTTGAAAGGGTCAGGCTCGACTGCAAAGTTTGCTCCGACAACATTTTCAAGATCTTTTGTCAAAAGCGAGGTAACTGCCTGACTTCCAAGCACAGGTGGGACTGTCCCGAGTACAGTATACACGCCTGAAGAAACAACATACGTTCCAATACTGACTGCTTTTTCACTCATCCATTCCGGGGCTGCCCCTGCTGCGGGGAGGTCACTTATATCTACTCCCAGCCTGTTTGCAACTGCTGAGGAGAGCAGAAGAATTCTGCTGATGTCAACACAGGAGCCCATATGTAAAACAGGAGGAATTCCAAGGGCGGTACATACTGCTTTTAGCCCATCCCCTGCAAGGGAAGCAGCTTCAGGCATAAGAAGTCCGGCTTCAGCGCAGGCGATGGCGTTACAGCCGGTTGTAACTACAAGGACATTATTTTTGATTAATTCTTTAACAAGATTGATATGTCCGTAGTTGTGCTTTACTTTTACATTGTTGCACCCGACAACAGCTCCTATTCCTAAAATTGCCCCATCTTTTATTGCTTCTATAAGGGGATCCGGGGTTCCGCCAAGGGCTCCAAGTATGGCTTCTGCACTAAAGCCTATCATGCATTCCTGTTTTTCTTCCGGGATATTCACTTTTTCAGGGTTTCGGAAAGCGAAATTTTCTACAGCAGCTTTTACGATTTCTTTTGCAGTTTCGTAAGCTTTGTCCTCATGGAATTCCATTCTTACCGTGCCAGGGAAATCTGCTTTTGGAGATGTTGAGATGAATTTAGTATGATAACAACCAGTAAGTTCCCCCAGAGCCGGCATTACACACTGTACATCGACAACCATAGCCTCTACGGCCCCTGTGATAACAGCCAGTTCTTGCTGCAGGAAAGTTCCGGCTATCGGAGTTCCGTGCCGCATTAAGGTTTCGTTCCCTGTACAGCAGATCCCTGTAACATTAATTCCTGCTGCGCCTTTTTCCTCTGCAAGTTTTATAAGTTCAGGATCCTCTGAAGCTTCCACGATCATTTCTGAAAGAATTGGCTCATGCCCGTGTACAATTATATTTACCTTTTCGCCTGAAAGCACTCCCAGATTTACAGTACTTATTCTGGGCTGTGGCGTCCCAAAAAGGATATCCTGGATATCCGTGGCAATCATTGAGCCTCCCCAGCCGTCCGAAAGTCCTGTTCTGAGTCCCTGCAGCAGGATATGAGTTGCATTATTGTCGACCCCCATATGGGTTCTGTGCATGCATTCTACGATTTCCCTGTCAATTCCCCTGGGCTCGATTCCAAGTTCTGCCCATAAACGCAGCCTTGATTCGGGAGCTCGCCTTGTAGGGAGAATAGGTCCATTTTGTTTTCCAAATTCCTGCAGTAATTTATCTGCAAGCTCGGAAGCTATTTCTTTATGGCTTTTTTCTTCTATGGAAACCTCATACTCAGAAGCAAGGGACAGGAATTTTGCTTCGTCTTTTATTCTGTAACTTCCGGCCTCCCCCTCACTCATTTTCTTAAAAGTCAGGACTGCATCTCTTGCATGATCGGAATGGGCTGCTGCTCCTGCTGCTATTGTACGCAAGAGGTTTCTTGCAACTATAATATCTGCAGTAGCCCCGCATATTCCTTTATCTGCTCCTTCTCCAAAAGGATCTATTCTGCAAGGGCCCATATTGCAATTTCTGCAGCAAATCCCCAATTGTCCAAAACTACACTGAGGCAGTTGTTTTTCGTACCTGTCCCAGGCTGTCTCTAAACCTTCAACCTTAGCTTTGTTTAACATATTAAGACTTGCTGAATCTATACTCTTTTCATAGTCTTTCGACTCCATTTCCTTCCACACACCTTTGAATCTTTTTTATGTCCATACCAGAGTTTTTGAAAAAGTCTTTTATTAGATAAATTTGAAAAAGAATAATTTCGAAAGATAACTGTGAAATATAATCTTGAATAATCTCGATAAGCACAATTAACCGTGCTTGGCTTCAACTTCTATATTATCTATGTTTGATTTAGAAATAGAATAATCAAAAAGGCCTAGAATTATGATTTTTTATTGTTTTATATACTTTTTTAAATTTGATTGCATTTTAATATATATCTAAAGTTATTTTTATTTCCTGAATTAGGAAAATCAATTAAAGAAATTATTTAACTCTCAAAAATGGAATTGTGCAAATATACAATTACATTAAAATAGAAAGATGAATTGAATAGCGTAGATTAACGTAATTTTATATCTTGAATAAGAGCTTCGATTTTCCCTGGTAAAAATAATACCTGCAAAAGAAAAATAGATCTCAAAAGAGAAACAGATCTTGAGAAATAGATCTTATCAGATTCTTCAGGAAAGGTTACTGAAAAAAATTATTTCAAAAAAGTAGTTATCCTTATTAATAATAATGTTCTGTTTGCTCCTATTTACTAAGCTGCTGTAACGGTGAAGTTAATGAAAAAAGAACTCATGGATATCCTGGCCTGCCCTGTTTGTAAGGGCGACCTGATTTTGAATATTGTTGAAGAAGATAAACAAGAAGTTATTTCAGGAACCCTTTACTGCCCTGTATGCAAAGAGCATTATCCGATTGATGAGGGAATTCCTAATTTGCTTCCTCCTGATCTCAGAAACTAATGTGAGGGTTAAACTTGGAGCAGATATTTCAGAATGTTATCCTAAACAGGCAGGAATTAAACTCAATTGAGTTTGAGAAAGAAAGTATTGATATCCCTCTTTACCCTGGCGAAGAGCAGACCTTTGAGATTCTGATAACCAATCATGGGTCTCCCACACATATTCATTTATCCGTCAGTGAAGAACTAAAGGGGCAAATTACTTTTTTGCGGGATAATCCGTATGTGCTCCAGAAGGAATATATCTCGGCAGTCGCAAGAATCCCTCAGGAAGGGCGCATCCTTACAAAAGGACATATTTTCATTACTGCAGGGTATGGCTCAAGAAAAAAAGGCTTTCCGGTACAACTTGGAAAAGTTCAAGCAAAGGCTCAAGAGCCCTTAATAGAAGAATCCTCAGCCCTAGAGAACCAGGAAGAGATAAAGTCCCAAAAACCTATAGTTGCACAGCCTGCAAAGAAGGTTCCCCGTCAAAAATCAGGAAATGGACCTGGAGGATTATCAAATGCTCTCAAAAGCCTTACAGGAGGCTTTTCTTCATCAGCTAAAAGGACAAATAGAAGTCTTGGAAGAGGAAACGAAAATCTCCCTCTGACTCTAGCTTTTGGAGTTTTCATACTGCTCGTTTCATTATTCTGTCTCTATTTTATCCTGCCTGAAAACCTGCAATTTGCCGTCACCTTCACCCAGGCCCTGCTATATTCGATTCTTTTTGTAATCAGTATAACGTATGTTTTGTTGAAAATTATGGAATAAAATTATAAAATATCTTATTATAGGCTGGAACTTTTAAATTAAGTAAAAACTTACCTTTTTCTTTACTTTGTCTCAAATTTTTATTTCGAGTTTTACTTCGAATTTTTAATTTTAATAATTTCAATTTTTTTCGTTTTTTATAAGCTTGTTACCTTCATTAAATGCCCTCTCAGGCTTCTGATCCAATTTTATCTAAAAGTAGAGAGCACTTTTTATATCATGAAGATATTGGTATTGTGTTCGTACAGAAGTGCTAAATGCTTAATTTCGCAAGTGGATCCCACTTGATTGTTTTTAACCTGAATCAGTAATAATTCTTGTCTAAACCCTATTAGATAAATCGTCGAGGAAGCTTACCTATGAAGTATATTGTAGTCACAGGTGGAGTGATGAGCGGGCTTGGGAAAGGCATCACCATTGCATCCATCGGCAGAAACCTCAAAAATAAAGGTTATAAAGTTACGGCTATCAAGATCGACCCTTACATCAATATTGATGCAGGCAC
>JBNAKO010000135.1:0-2821 GCA_049706495.1 Methanosarcina sp.
TTACGTTTTGATGCTTTTGCGAGATTATGGCCCTCAAAAAGCCAAAGTAACGGGAAAATAATGATGGTAGACGCTATTTATGTCACGCTGGAATAATAACAACTGAATACAAATGGGCGATCTAACTTTTTTATCTTCTAAGTTATCTTTTCTTCTTTCTATTTTTTCGAGTCTTTTGCTAGTTTCTTTTACTTTTCATTCACTTCCTTTTATATATTTATCTTTTTATTTACAGATTCATTGAAATAAGTCCATTTTTATTTAAAAAATTTTTATTCTTTTAATTTATACAGTAAAGTCAAAATTTTTCATTTTTTGTTCCATGCGAAACAATGGATTTAAAATTAACTTTAATTCATTTTTAAACTTTAAATTTTAAACTTGAATATAATTGCGTCTATAGATTATGTTTTTACTAATACATATTTAAATGAAATTGGTTTTCCAGTGGAAACACGGGGGTGTTTACCATAACTATTAATAAGGTGTACTTCCATTGCATCTACTGCAAATATAATCTAAAATATCAGAATTATATTGTAAAATAATTTCAAATATCTAAAAAAGAAGATCTGGGGTGTAAATTTTAGTAATAATTATACAGTTCTTTCAATATCCTGGTTTGCCCTGAGTTTTCCTGTATAAAAATGGAAATATTTTCCAAAAAAAACTCAAAAGGAAAATTCTAGATATATTAGATATATTAATTTTGAGAAGGATTATTTCGTTTCTTCCCATTCAGAACCGATCAAATTCTAAACTATAGTATAATTTAATATCGTAATCTAATCTTGTATTATCTTAAATTCTAATCCAATAAGTCTAATCTAATATTACATTATCTAACAATATATAATCTGTATTTATATTATATGTCCTTTATAATTTCTATTATAATTTCCATTATATAATCAATAATGCAGGCTTAATCTTCGAATATCATAGTAACAGTAAATCTTATAAATAATTGCATACTTTTCCAATAGCTATAATCCAAACATTTAAAAAATTATAAAAGTAAATCTGATGAGGATATATCTAAATTTAAATTTATTATAGAAATTCAAATTTCAATTGCTTTAATTAGCATTTATTATTTATTGAGCAAACTTTATTAAATAATTGAATATATAGTCATATATACTGTTCGAATTAGGTTTATTAGTTATATATTAATTAAATGAATAATTAGTCAATTGAATATTGCATAATAATATTATTTTATTCAAGATGTTTAACATGTTTACATCCATTCATAAAAACGTAAACACGGTTTGTTATTCACTTATGACTTCGGTACATTAATCTTTATAGAGGGTCTTCATGATAAAAGCTCAATCCCTAGACGGCTTATTTGAGAAATTACTTGACGGTAAATCAATTTTTAAAAATAAAGAGGTTCTTCGTCCTTCTTACACCCCTGATCTTCTATTACACCGAAATGAACAGATCAACAGTCTTGCTACAATTCTTGTTTCTGCGCTCAGAGGAGAGACCCCCTCAAATGTGCTGATATATGGTAAAACAGGAACAGGAAAAACTGCAGTGACCCGATATGTCGGAAAAGAACTCGAGAGAGTAAGTGAAGACAAATCGCTTTTTTGCTCTGTTGTATATATTAATTGTGAGGTCATCGACACACAGTACAGGCTTCTTGCAAATCTGGCAAGGCACTTTGAAGAAGAAGTCCCTATGACAGGGTGGCCTACTGATCAGGTTTTCATGAAATTTAAAGAAGCAATTGATTCCAGAGAGCAGGTTGTTATTATAATTCTGGATGAAATTGATAAATTGATTAAAAAAGGTGACGATGTTCTTTACAACCTTTCCAGAATTAATACCGATCTGCAGCAGGCCAAAGTCAGCATGATAGGGGTTTCGAATGACTTGAAATTTACCGAGTTTCTTGACCCGAGAGTCAAAAGCTCTCTTGGAGAAGAAGAGTTGATTTTTCCGCCTTATGATGCTGAACAAATAAGTGATATCCTGAAACAGAGGGCAAAAATGGCCTATACCGATGGCGTACTTGGGGAAATGGTCATTCCCTTATGTGCTGCTTTTGCGGCCCAGGAACATGGGGATGCGCGCCGTGCACTTGATCTTTTACGTGTCTCAGGAGAAATTGCAGAAAGAGAAAATCAGCCTCATGTCCTTGAAGAGCACGTAAGGCGGGCTCAGGAAAAAATCGAGATTGATCGTGTAGTAGAAGTGGTAAGAACCCTTCCGACCCAGTCAAAACTTGTGCTTTACAGCATAATTTTGCTACGCAACCGGGGCAGAGAAGGAAAGAATGTAACAACCGGAGAAATGTATAACGTCTACCGCCAGCTCTGTCATCATATTGATGTAGATATCCTTACCCAGCGTAGAGTTACTGATCTTATGTCAGAGCTTGATATGCTTGGAATAGTCAATGCAATAGTCGTGAGTAAAGGCCGTTATGGGCGTACAAAAGAAATTTCCCTGAGTGTTCCAGTAGAAAACACTCGCAAGGTACTTCTTGAGGACTACAGGCTTAAGCCTCTGGTGGATTTTAAAGCTTCGGTTTTTAACAAAATGTTTTCATGAGGGATAGCTTTCTTTTATCTCTCATTATTTTTTACATCCCTATTATCTTTCAAGTTTTATATAAACAATCCTGAGTCGGTCTAACACTTAAATTGAAACAAGGTTTTGAAATATTGAAATAAAATAATAAATTAATCATTTTATAGGCTAAGCTTATGCGATGTTATTTGTTAGACTTGTTACATTACAATCTATTATTACATCGCATAAGCTTAGCCTATAAAATGATTAATTTATTATTTTATTTCAATAT
>JBNAKO010000136.1:0-11500 GCA_049706495.1 Methanosarcina sp.
CTCGCTTTGAGTCTCCTTCGCTTCTGAGAATTGCATTGGCTACGTTGGAGAAAAAGACTACAATGCTTCCCAGAAAGATCGCTCTGGCATATGCTACTGCAAGGCCTGTAGTCTTTCCTGCTCCTGCAAGAGCGAATAATTGAGGAGCGAAAATATAGAATGGAATTGTAAATAAGACGGAAAGTAAGACAATTATAATTATGGTATGGACGGCTACATTATCTGCACCAGTTTTATCCCTGGCTCCTATCATACGGGAAATTGCTGCTCCCCCACCTATACCTATTCCATTGGACAAAGCCATACTGATAAAGAAAAAAGGGAATACAAAACCCATTGCAGCAAGAGCATCTGCCCCAAGCCCTGAAACCCAGTAGGTGTCAACCAGGCTATAAATTGTCTGGACTGACATTGCAATAATCATTGGAATTGATAATTTGACTATGGCCTTTTTAGGATCTCCCTGTAAAATTTTCACGCCTGCCGTTTCTTCATCGATATGGCCGGCAAAAGTTTCATTTTTATTTTGAGATTTTTTCATTTATTATATCTTCCTTAAAAATTCATTTTTAAACATTTTTAATTTTATTTTCCCTGGTTACCGGCTCTTTTATTTTTTGGATTATACTGCATTCGTATTTTGGGCCTACTCTCCCTCTTTAGCGGCCTGTAAGAAATTAACTTAAGCTAAAAGTTTTTGAGGCAATTTCAAAATCGGTAACGATATCTTTTAGAAAGGTTTTTACAAGCTGAGGAAGAATAATATTTACTAAATATCCCCCATTTAAGCATATTAAGGGCCCAAAAATTTACACATTTTTTAAAATGCCATTTCAGATTATTTATAAGTATATCTAAATATATCTAAATTATATGAAGCTTCAAAATAGTCAGCTTCATAAATATTTATCTAGCGCGGCATTGTTCGATTTCTAACTAAATACTTACGATTATATTTATAGTTTTCGAATCTATTTTAATATCTATAAAGCGAAAATAAAATTAAATATTTGTGAAAAGAAGCACTAAAAAGATTTTACAGCCAGAATTCAGTTATTTTTATTCATTTGCTTTATATTGTTTGCTATATAAGAGGAAAATAGATTCCAAAAACAAAGGAAATTTTATAAAATATAATAAAAGATCCTGTTTAAAGCAAAATTTTATCTGCCCAAATAAGATTTTGATTATTTTGGTTTAAATCAATTATAATCACATTTTTAAAATTTTCATATAATTAATTCTATGGAAAATAATTAATTATAATACGATAAAAAGATCAAAAATAAGACTTTCAATGCTCACAGTACAGGCAAATTGATCTCTCACATTCTTCATTCTGAAATTTCCATTTGAGACCCCAGCGTTTAATTGCCTGTATGATCTTTACGAAATCCACTCCACTCTCGGTAAGATAATATTCAGATTTTGGAGGGGTCATTGAGTCATCTACTCTTTTTGCGATCAGGCCTTCATTTTCCAGCTCTGTCAATCTTTCTGAAAGTATTTTAGGGGTTATGTATCCCAATTTTCTCTTCAGCTCATTAAAGCGTTTTTCTTTCTTTTCCCCTTTGTGCAGCTCGAGAAGAATATGGATTGTCCAGCGCTTGCCTATGATATTCATTGTCTTGTAGACTGTACAGTCTTTCATAGTATAAACATGGAAACTGTCTTATATATAAATTAGTATCTCTTATATACTGGTATAAAAAGGATACTAATATATAATTTAATTTTATAAATGTACCTGAGCAGATAAGGAAATTTTCTTACCTGCATGTAGTTTGCAACAGCCATTTGCGATTTTACTTGAAAACCAAAATAAAAATAAACTCAGGCTTTAATATTGATCTTGATCAATTCCCGAATAAGGCGTGGAGAAAGCAATATGAAAAATAATTTACCGGAAAAAGGTGCAATCGTTCAGAGAGATCGTGAAACTTATGCAATCGCTCCCCATCTTCCCGGAGGAATAGTTGATGCAGAAACCCTAATAAAAATTGCCAATGTTGCGAAAAAATATGGGGCTGCTGCCCTTAAAATGACTTCTGCGCAGAGAATAGCAATTGTGGGCTTAAAAGAGGAAGACCTTGACAACGTATGGGCCGAACTTGACATGAAACCGGGAGCAGCTATAGGGCTTTGCGTAAGAAGTGTAAAATTTTGTCCAGGGACTACTTTCTGTAAACAGGGGAAACAGGACTCAGTTGACCTGGGCCTGAAACTGGACGAAAAATATCACGGAATGCCGATGCCTTCCAAATTGAAAATGGGAGTTTCCGGCTGCCCGAATTCCTGCGCTGAACCCGCTATTAAGGATATAGGGATAATGGGCACTGCAAAAGGATACACCCTTATGGTTGGAGGTTCGGCTGCAGCCGTGCCAAGAATTGCTCAGGTAATTGCAAGGGAATTATCTGAAGAACAAATTCTTGAGGTCGTTGATAGAATCCTTACCTTTTACAGGAATTCAGGTACAAAAAAGAGGCTTGGAAAATTTGTGGAGGATATGGGCCTTGAAGAATTTAAGAAAGAGATAGGGTTATAAAAATGGAATTAAAACGGCAATCAAATATTAAATTAAATCTTGACTAAAGCTTGAATTAAAACTTGGATTAAAGATAGAATAAAACCATAATAAAAAAGCAGGCTTAATAATACTTCAATTAAAAACGTCAATTAAAAAAATGTTAAAAAAAATCACTTAGCTGCAACAGTTGAATATATTCTTAATTTCAGGCAAAAATAATCTTAAAATTTTAAGGGAATCTACTAACCTGAGATTCCTTACTAGTTTAATAATGATAAGGCAAATTATGTAGAGGGAGAAAGGGAGACATGAAAGTTACCGAGATGAAATCTTCACCTGAAAAGCCAAATCCGCATAATGTAAGCGTACGCATGCTTTACGATACTGAACATGCACAGGCAGTGCATATTGAACTTAAACCCGGGGAAGCTTTAAAGAAGCATATTACGCCTGTGGATGTATTTTTCTACATCCTTGAGGGAAAAGGCCTTGTTGAGATTGGAGAGGAAACACAGGAAGTCAGCAAAGATATGCTTATCGAAAGCCCTGCAAAGATTCCTCACAGGCTTCTGAACCCGGGAGATGAAATTTTCAGGTTCCTTGTAGTTAAAGTTCCAAGGCAAACCGAATCCACACGCCTTCTCTAAATTATGTGTATAATATTGCGCATATAAAATTACACATTAAATCTATAATGCTTGCAATAGCGCCTATAAAGAATGCCTGTAAAAAACGGATCGAAACAGGTTGAGAAGTTATGGCTGAAAAAACAAAACCTGTAAAAATAGCTGTACTGCGTTGTGAAATTGTCTCCGAAACGTGCCCCGGGGTAGGTTGTTTCAAGGCCTTTAATGAAAGGAAAGCTTCCTTTAAGCCTTATGATTCGGAGACTCAGATGATTGCCTTTTTCACCTGCGGGGGGTGTTCTGGCAGGAGAGTATACAGATTGGTTAATTCTTTGAAAAAACACGGGCTGGATGTTGTACACCTGAGTTCCTGTATGCTTATGGAGGACAGTTATCCCAAATGCCCGAATCTTGAAAGCATCAAAAAAACGCTTCAAGCCGCTGGAATAGAAGTTGTGGAAGGCACTCACCACTGAGAACTAAGTCTGTATCTGGAAATAAGATTGTATTCGTAAAACTACATACAATATGTTCTCCAGTAATTCCAAACAATAAATTCTAAACGATAAATTTCAAAAGAAGAATTCCTGAAAATAAATTCTTGACAATAAATATCACATAATAAATTCTAGGGAGCAGGTAAGTAAGATGAATTGGGATAATAGCAATGACCGGGGAGTTAAAGAAAGCGAGAACTACGAGGGTGCGGACCCTGAACTTAGAGATATCACTTTTCCAAGTACAGAAAATATGTTAGATTCAATTTTAAATTCTCTAAATTATAATATCGCAAATTTTTTTGCCTATACAAAATTTAAGGATTATATCTCTGAAAAAACTCTGGATCTGGAACTGCTGCAGAAAAGCATGAGCATTCACAGGGACTTTTCAGCTTTATTTTTGAATACAAAGCAAGAACTGGTATTTATCTACCCTGAACTCCTGGAAAAGACCGAAAAGCTGTTATTCAAGGGAGATATGGGTCCAGATTTCGTGAAATATACTTTTAAAATGTGCAAATTAATTAACGAATATAAAACAATTCTACATAGAGAAGGATATTTGCCAGACCTTAAAATGCGCTTATTACTATCGAACATTTGACGGCTCAAATTATTATAAGTTTAATAATTTGATGTGTTTAATAAATTAAATAAGTTTAATATCTTGAATAAATTTAAGGTAAAAATCCTTATTTAAAATTTCAAACAGCATATTAAAATCAATTTTAATAAGATTTTATGTTGGTAAGTCTGAGTAAGTTATTTAAAAATTATTAAAGAGGGTTATTTTGTGGTAAAACGAACTATTGTAAATATTGACGAAAAAAAATGTACGGGCTGCGGAAAATGTATTGCTCCCTGCGCCGAAGGGGCCATCGAAATCATCAACGGAAAAGCAAAAGTTGTATTCGAAGAACTCTGTGACGGCATGGGCTACTGCATAGGCATCTGTCCCGAAGGCGCAATTTCAGTCGAAGAACGCCACACAGTCGAGTTCAATAAAGAAAAAGCCGAAGCCCAGCCCCGAAAAAGAGATATCTCGATCCACTGCTTCTCCTGCGGAGCCGGGGAAGATACTCATTACCTCCTCCCCATGAGACACAATATGCAAAGTATATGGGTATGTACTCGCTGTTTGCCAAAACTGATTCATGGTTAAGCTTTTGAGTGCATTTTGCTTTTCATTGCATCGCTTAAAGCTGTCTTCTTAAGTGACCAAGCGAACGAAAAGGATCCTGTACTCCCGAAGCGGAACTCGGGTAGCCCAACTTAGATATTAAACAACAATTATATTAATCACGTTTACACCACTTATTTGAGATTCAGGTAAATTTCTCCCATTGTATGGAGCCGCTCATGAAACTGTTCGTGTTTTCCAGGGCCTATTATCTCAGTTTCTACAGCTTCAAAGGATTCCAATAAATTTCTCTGGACCTCCTGTGAAAGATTAACATCAGCTATTGGGAAAAGATTATTATCCTCTTTTTCAATATGTGGGATCATGAGTTGAATATAGGCTCTTGAATTCTCAACTATAGCTGGTAATGCCCTATTATTTTCCTTTTCGAGAACTGCTTTTTCAATTTTGCTGACATATTGCCTCCCTATTTCATGTTCTTTTTTAAGAGAGGCTACCATCTCTCGTGCGCCCGAAATTCCTGCTTTTTCCATTTCAGGAAAAAGATAAATTTCTTCTTTTGTGTGATGGCATTTGTCAACAAACACTTTCATGAACTCTACAAGACTATTAAGGTGTTCCTGTTCGACATTTTCTCCAGAGTCTATATTTGTACATATTCCATCAAGAATTCTCAACATCTGTTTGACAGCGATGTGTTCTTCTCTTAAATCGTCAGTTGGTCTCATTGTCCTTCTCCAAAACTAGTTGGTAATAATTAATTTTGCAATCTCAGGAATAAATAAATAACATGCATATAGATATTTACTAACTTTAATTGGGAGTTACAAACATGGATGAAAATTGCATGGGACAACGTAAGACTCAGGAACATGGAGATCTTGAGCACAATGAATTACTGGAAAGTATGTCTGATAAGCTAGGCTTTACCCCTCACATTCTTGAAATCATTAGGGATTTAGATGGCGAATCTCTGAAAAGGTATAATAGGTGTAACAAACGACTTCTTTCGGATGGAGCGCTATCTGCAAAAACCAAAATTCTGGTTGCTCTTGCAGTTGTGGCATCCAAGCAGTGTGAAAGATGTACAGTAGCACAGATGAAAAGTGCACTCAATAATGGAGCTACCAAAGAAGAAATAATGGAACTAATGGATGTTATATTTATTACTTCAGGAGCACCCGCAGTAGCAGCTTGCAGAGATGCATTAAAACTGCTTGAGAAATAATATTTTCTCTTCTAATTTTTAATTTTTATTTTGTTTGATTCTTTTTCTTTTATTTTTTATTTTCTTTGTTATATTTTTTCCTCTCTATACTCCCCATAAATTAAATGCAGAAAAAGTGGAAGAAACAGAAATTTATACTTATTAAATTAATCTGCTTGAACAGAAGCGAAAATAGCATTATTTCAATATGTTACTCTGCTTGAAAATGAAGTGAACGAAACGAAAGAAAGTGAAAGAAAAAAGTTAGTAACTATTAAATATACTCTGTAGTCTGCTTGAGCGAACGAAGTGAGCGAAACAGACCCCGTGCTCCCAAAGCGGAATTCGGGTGAAAAAGGAAGTTTGCAAGACCAGTTACAGAAGGCATCTGTAACCTGTCTTTTTTTGCGTTTATCCTTCGAGTACGATCTCGATGTTAATGTCTTTTGGAACCTGAATTCTCATGAGCTGGCGAAGCGCCCTTTCATCGGCTGCGATATCAATGAGCCTTTTGTGCACACGCATTTCCCAGTGGTCCCAGGTTGCAGTGCCATCGCCGCTTGGGCTCTTTCTTGTGGGGACTACAAGTTTCTTTGTAGGGAGCGGAACAGGGCCTGAAATATTAACGCCTGTTCTTTCAGCAATGGATTTTACCTGATTACAGACTCCGTCCAGATCTTTAGGACTGATGCCTGACAGTCTTATTCTAGCTTTTTGCATAACCTTTTTTCTCCTTAAAAAATGAAAAAAGGAGAGTGTTATTTCTGCTTAACACTCATGCACATGCCTGCGGCAATTGTCATACCCATGTCACGGATAGCAAATCTGCCGAGCTGTGGAATTTCTTTTACTGGTTCGATAACCATTGGCTTTGTTGGCTTAATGGTAACGATTGCTGCATCGCCTGCCTTCAGGAAGGTTGGGTTCTCTTCCTTTACCTGGCCGCTCTTCGGGTCCAGCTTCTTGTCAAGTGAAATTAACTGGCATGCGATCTGGGAGGTGTGGGCATGGAACACAGGAGTGTATCCAGCAGTGATTGCTGAGGGGTGCTGGAGCACAACAATCTGTCCTACAAAAGTGTCAGCAACCTTTGGGGGGTTGTCAACATGTCCACAAACGTCTCCTCTGCGGACATCGTTCTTGCCGATACCACGGACGTTCCAGCCGATATTGTCACCTGGAAGAGCCTGTGGAATTTCTTCGTGGTGCATCTCAATGGATTTAACTTCTCCAGTTGTTCCGCCTGGCATGAAAACGACTTTGTCACCCTTCTTCATGGTCCCGGTTTCAACTCTGCCTACAGGCACAGTTCCGATACCAGAGATTGTGTATGCGTCCTCGACAGGAATCCTGAGGGGGAGAGTGGAGGGTTTTTCCGGTTCTTTGAGGTTGTTGAGAGCATCCATCATGGATGGGCCCTTGTACCAGGGAGTCTTGTCACTGTTTTTAATAATGTTGTCGCCGTAGAAGGCAGAGGTTGGGACAAAAGGAATCTCGCTTGGCTTGAATCCGATCATTTTAAGGATACCGGAGACCTGCTCTACGACTTCTTTGAACCTTGCTTCGCTGTAGTCTACTGCGTCCATCTTGTTGATTGCGACGATAAGCTGGTTAATACCAAGGGTCCTGGAAAGGAAAATGTGTTCTTTGGTCTGGGCCATAACTCCATCAGGGGCTGCTACAACAAGTACTGCAGCGTCAGCCTGGGAAGCGCCTGTGATCATGTTCTTAACGAAGTCACGGTGGCCTGGACAGTCTACAACTGTGAAGTAGAACTTGTCTGTGTCGAATCTCTTGTGAGCGATGTCAATTGTAATACCTCTTTCACGCTCTTCCTTAAGAGAGTCCATAACCCATGCGAAGGCAAAGGATTCTTTACCTTTCTGCTTTGCTTCTTCTCTAAACTTGTCAATGATGTGGGGAGGTACGGCTCCTGCATCGTACATTAAGCGTCCTACGAAGGTTGATTTTCCGTGGTCAATGTGACCAATCACTGCTAAATTTAAGTGTGGTTTGTCTGCTGCCATAATATAAATCTCCGTAATTATGGATGAATTTCATTCGTATATCAAATATTTACTATATTAAGATTAGGGAGGTTTTCAATATTGATTTATTAATTTCTATATTCTTTTGTACAAATTATCGGGTTTTTGTACATTTTCCAGCATTCTTCTGGATAATCAATACCGGTAAATTTCCCTTTTGGGGCCTTTCGTAAAGCCATCGATATTCTGAATTCCAGTAGCCTGGACTGTTTGCCCCCAATATAGGCATACCTTATCTTAAAGCTTTCCGATAGGCCATGTCCTCGAGCCAATAGAGATTCTCTTCCCTTCCAGATCGGCCGAGTGCTTTTTTTGAAGTGAATGAGATTTTCCCTTAAAAATTTAAGGAGAAGCGGAAATGTTCCGCTTACATTGAAAGGTAATCAGAGGGTTTTGGAAGGTCTTTCTTCAGGCCTTTCCTCTCTCTAATCTGGCCTACTACTTCAGTCTGAATGCTGGTTGGCACAATATCAAAGCCTCCGAACTCTGTGCTCCACATAGCACGGCCTTCGGTTGCTGACCTGATTTCGCCTGCAAACCCAAACATTTCTGCTACAGGAACTCTGGCTTCGATAATTGCCAGGTCTCCTTCAGTAGTCATGTTAAGAATGATTCCACGACGGCCCTGAAGTTCTTTTGTTGCCCCACCCATAGTGAGCTGAGGTACCTGGACAAAGACCTTCTGGTAAGGCTCAAGCAAGCTGTCTTCTGCTAGAAGCATACCTGCCTGAATAGCCTGCCTTGAAGCAGGGATAACCTGAGCTGGACCCCTGTGGATTGCGTCTTCGTGAAGTTTTGCATCCACAAGAATACATTTCACGTTTGCAACCGGCTCTCTGGTAAGTGGGCCTGCGCGCATAACCTCTTCGAACCCGTCAAGCACAAGTTCCATTGTCTCGTTAAGGTACTGAATACCTTTGGTCATATCAATGAAGATATTGGAATTGAAGATACCAGTAATACCTTTTGCCTCTTCCTTATCCATCCCGAGTTCTATCAGCTTTTGCCTGCGTTCGAGTTCAGGCATATTCATGCTGATCTCGCCTGACTTAATATTGCTGACAATCTCAGTGTCAAGGGGTTCTACAGAAATGTAGAATCTGTTATGCCTGTTAGGGGATTTTCCTTCTACAGGTTCGATCTGTCTCTTAATAGTTTCCCTGTAGACCACAATTGGCTTGCTTGTGGTGATTTCTACATTCTTGTCTCTCTGGATCCTGTGCGCGATAACCTCAAGGTGAAGTTCTCCCATGCCTGCCATCAGGTGTTCTCCGGTTTCTTCATCCAGAGTAATCTGAAGGGTTGGGTCTTCCTTCGCAACCTGTCTGAGCACCTCAATGAGTTTTGGCAGGTCCTTTGTGTGCTTGGCTTCTACAGCTACAGTCACCACAGGCTCGCTTACGTGCCTGATGCTTTCAAAAGGTGCCATGCCATCAAGTGTGGTAACTGTGGACCCGACGATTGCATCTTTTAAGCCTGTAACTGCGGCAATGTTTCCTGCAGGGATTTTCTCCACTTCAAGCCTTTCCGGGCCCATGAAAATTCCCACCTGCTGAACTCTGCTCTTTTTTGCAGTTCCGGAGGTGTAAACTTCCATTCCACGGGTTAGAGAACCACTGAATAGTCTTCCGGTTGCGACCTCTCCTGCGTGAGGGTCTACGGAAATATCAGTTACCATGAAGGCAAGGTCACCATTTGCATTTGCACTGGCCATTGATTTCCCAATGTCTGTATTAATATCCCCGTGCCAGATAACAGGAACCCTGCCCTTCTGAGCGTCAAGTGGGTTCGGCAGGAATCTGATGACCATATCAAGAACAGTTGCATGAAGAGGACACTTTTCTGCCAGGGACTTCATATCTCCGGTCTTACAGTAATCATAAACTTCTTTGAATGAAATGCCAGTCTTCTGCATCATAGGCACACTGATTGCCCAGTTATAAAGAGCAGAGCCAAAAGCAACAGTTCCAGCTGCAGCATCAACTTTCCAGCCAGCCTTGAACTTTGCAGGGTTCATGTTCTTTATGAGTTTGTTCACGTGGTCAATGACCTTTCCAAGGCGAACCTGCATTTCCTGGGCATCGACCTGTAGTTCATTAATCAGCCTGTCAACTTTGTTAATGAAGAGCACCGGCCTAACATTCTCTCTCAGAGCCTGTCTAAGTACAGTCTCAGTCTGAGGCATAGTACCTTCTACTGCATCTACTACTACAACTGCGCCGTCTACGGCTCTCATTGCACGCGTAACGTCTCCACCAAAGTCAACGTGTCCGGGCGTGTCTATAAGATTGATCAGGTAGTCTTCATTATCATATGTGTGAACCATGGAAACGTTAGAGGCGTCAATTGTAATACCTCTTGCCTGTTCCTCTTCATCGGAGTCCATGAATAACTGTCTGCCAGCAAGTTCTTTGGAAATCATGCCGGCGCCTGCTAACAGGTTGTCCGATAATGTAGTTTTTCCGTGGTCAATATGCGCAACGATCCCAATATTCCTGATCTTTGCAGGCTCGTTCATGAGCGTAGTTACGCGCTCGACCATCTTCTTTCTTCGTCCCATGCTAATACCTTTTAAAGAAATATAATTTGATTATAGTAATTTTTAAATTGGGGCAGCTTAATTTGATTTAACGTGCTGCCTTTGCAACTCTTTCCTTTGCATCCTTTCTGTTAATAGAGAAAGCTTTTGTATCACGGTTTGCAGCACCAATAAGTTCGGTTGCAAGACATTCTCCGACCGAGCGTTTGGATTTGAAGGCTGCAGTGTTGGTTCCCATGCTTATGTAGCGCAGAGCAGTATCCACACGCCTCTGAGGAGCGGTATCGACTGCTTTTGGTACGGAGATTCCACCGTATTTAAGCCTGACTACTTCTTCCCTTGGGCCTGCGTTGGCAATTGCATCAACAAGAACCTGAATTGGATTCTGTTTGGTTTTCCTATTTATGATGTCAAAAGCTTCTTCAATTGCACGGAGAGTAACCTGTTTTTTCCCGCTGTTGGTTTCTGTCCTCATCAGGTTATTTGCCAGGCGCTCTACAATAGAAATCTCGGACTTGTTAAACTGCTGCCTGGCATGCTTTCCGCTGCTGTGGGGCACAATAACAGGAGAGAGACTTACATAACGCTTAATTCCAAGGTCCCTGACTTCAACTTCAGTCGGATCCCATTTGCCGAAAATTTTATACAAACAAATCATCTCCTTGGCTTTTCCATTCTGCCGATAACAAGCTCGTTCAGGGACACGTTATTTACAGCAATCACTTTGAAGCGGACTCCTGGAATATCACCCATGGCACCACCCATGCGGCCTCCAATCCTTTCTACAGTCACTTCATCGTGCTCGTCAATAAAGTTCACTGCTCCGTCTCCGGGACAGAAAGCAGTTACCTGACGTCCGTTTTTAATGAGCTGGATTCTTACACATTTTCGGATAGCTGAGTTTGGCTG
>JBNAKO010000137.1:0-5743 GCA_049706495.1 Methanosarcina sp.
TCAAAAGAATGCTCGCATGAGCCTTGAAGACCTTAAACTCCTTATTGAAAAAGGAGATGTCAAATTCTCTACAAATGATTAAAAATCAAAGCTTGTAAGGCTGTAAAATTCAAATTAAACTTCATGTAAGTCCATGTAAACCCGCAGAAAAAAGCTTAAAGCCCATATCTAGCTTTGTTAATTGCTCCTGACGAGCAATTAAAAATTTACTTTCCATATTTTCATAAATTTTTATCTTTTTTAATATACTTTTATATCTTTTTGCATTTTTCCTGAATTCGGTAAAGAGTTTATTATTAAAAGATTAAATCAATATTAAAAATAGTAAAGTAATATTAAAAAGATTAGACTACTGCTGAAAATAGTAGATTAATATTAAAAAATTAAATCAATATTAAAAATAGAATAGTAAATTAATATTAAAAATAATAAAGTAATAAAAAGCGAATTATTTTTTTTGTCTTTTTCCGGCAAAGAATCCGCTAACTATAAGCACTGCTCCCAGTCCCAGAAGGAAAGTAGAAAGATCAAAGCCTTCTGCCTGGTTTTCAAAGCCTGGAAAATTCGAAGTATTATCTTCTGTAGAATTGTTTTGGGAACTGTTCCCTGTCCGGGGAGCAGGAAGTTTTGGGTCCAGGTATTGATATACAGGTGAAAACTTAACAAGTACTCCATCTGCCCCTTCATAGATCGTGCTTACTGTCAGGTTGAAAATCTCAGACGAGTTATCCGAATAAACAAATACTGAGCCTTCATTGACAACAGCATCTTTAAGTAGAACCCCTTCCCTGCGAAGTTCGATCCAGATTTTTTTGCCTCCAGGGTCTGCGCTTTTTACATAAAGCTCATAATCCTGGAAAAATGTATAAGAATTTCCGGACTTTACGTAAATCTCTCCTCCATTAATCAGGATGACTGAGAGCTTTTCTTCATTACTTATGGCTAAAGCCGGGGTCGTGCAATTTAAAAAAAATAAGGATACAAGAAGAAAAGAGGAAAATAGAGATAAAATAATTATTTCTTTATTTTCCTTTTTTCCAGGTTTACTTGGAACGTGCATAAATGCATCTGCCTGCAATAATCTCTTCTCTAGTATTATCTGCTTTTTTTATAATAAGGGCTCCGTCAGGGGTTACTCCTACAGCTTTTCCTTCTATAATACGCGAAGGAGTTGTGACCTTTACCTCGCGTCCGATTGTATCGGAAAGGGCAAGCCATTCATTTAAGATATGAGAGAAAGGATGGGTTTTGAAGCTTATATACTGTTGCTCAAGCTCAAAGAGGAAATCCTGCAGGAAGGAAACTCTTTTTATATGCCTGCCAAGTTCAACTTTCAAGGTTGTAGAACCTGCCCGGAAAGACTCAGGGATATCTTTTAAATCCATATTTACATTGATGCCTATTCCAAGGACAACATAGTCTACTCTATCCACTTCAGCCTTTGCCTCAGTAAGAATTCCGCAGACTTTCTTCCCATTAATGCGCACATCATTTGGCCATTTAATCCGGGCATCAAGCCCCATATCCCGAATAACGTTTGCAACCGCAAGTCCTGTAACCAGGGTCAATCTTGAAGCATGCCTTAAAGGAATTCCTGGCTTGAGAATCACCGACATCCAGATTCCGCCATGAGGCGAGACCCATTCCCTGCCCATACGGCCTCTGCCTCCTTTCTGGATTTCGGAAATTACAAGCGCGCCTTCCTCTTCAGATGCAGCAATTTCCTTTGCAATGCTGTTTGTAGAATTTACCTCTTCAAAGTAATGAATTTTCTGTCCTAGAAGAGTGGTTTTAAGGCCCATTTGAATCTCTTCTGGATAGAGACGTTGAGGTACGGATTTCAGGACATAACCTCTTTTCGGCGAGGACTCTATCTCATAGCCATCAGCCTGAAGAGACTTGATGTATTTCCACACCATTGTCCTGGAGATCCCAAGCTTAAGCCCCAGTTCTTCTCCGGAAACAGGGCTCTTTTGTGCATCTTTAAGTGCTTTGATAATTCGAGATCTTTTATCTCCCATCCTTGCACCCCATATAAATGTATACGTACCACCGTATATATTTTTTTAGTTTGAGTTCATCCATCCTAAACTGACCAGAAATAAGATTCCTGTTTCTCGGAAACTATGCAAGTCAGCGCTGCGTTTTTTGCGCCATGTTTACATAGGCATGCACTGCAGCAGTAATAGCTGCAACCTTTTCGTCTCTTGCTTCAAGGGCCGAAGCTAAGGTCGCTCCTTTCTCAGAATCTGCTTTGACAACCTCTTCAACTGCATCTACAATCTTCTGGTCTTCAATAAAAGAGGTCGTAAGTTCGCCTCTGCGGAAAGCCGGGTTGCGCATGACAGCTTTGTGGAAGGGAATATTTGTTTTCACTCCAACAACCACATACTCATAAAGTGCCCTGTCCATCCTGGAAATTGCAACATCTCTTGTTTTTGCCCAGACGCAGAGTTTGGAGATCATTGAGTCGTAATAAGGAGAAATTGTGTATCCTGTATGCACGCCGCTATCTACCCTGACTCCAGGCCCTCCTGCAGACCGGTATCGCTTGATCTTCCCGGGCGAAGGAGCAAAGTCATTTAACGGGTCTTCTGCATTAATCCTGCACTCAATAGCATGTCCATCAATAACAACATCTTCCTGCTTGATCTCTAGTTTCTCTCCCCAGGCTATTCTGAGCTGCTCTCTTACAATATCAATGCCTGTGACCATTTCTGTCACACCGTGTTCTACCTGTAAGCGTGCGTTGACTTCAAGGAAATAGAAGTTGCCTTTTGAGTAAAGAAACTCCACTGTCCCTGCATTTACATAGCCAATCGTTTTTGCAACTCGCACGGCAGCTTCTCCCATCTGGGCCCTGAGTTCAGGGGTCATAATAGGAGAGGGAGCCTCTTCAATGAGCTTCTGATGCCTTCTCTGGATTGAACATTCCCTATCCGAGAGATAGATTGTGTTTCCATAGGCATCTGCAAGAATCTGGATTTCTATATGCCTGGGTTCTTCGGCATATTTTTCGATAAAAACCGAAGAGTCTCCAAAAGCCGAACCAGCCATCTTTCGTGTAGAAGTAAGCGAGCTTGCAAGTTCTTCCTTGCAGTGGACGACCTTCATTCCAATCCCGCCCCCGCCTGCAGAGGCTTTGATAAGAACCGGGTAGCCTATTTTTTCTGCTACTTCCAGAGCTTCATCTACATTTTCAACTGCATCCTTGGTCCCGGGCAGAACAGGCACACCTGCTTTCAGCATAAGGTTTCTGGCCTTGATTTTGCTGCCCATTTCAGCAATAACATTGCTTGGCGGGCCTATGAAGATGATGCCCTCATCCTCGCAGCGTTTTGCAAAAACCGGATTTTCGGAGAGAAAACCATATCCTGGATGAATTGCATCTGCCCCTGTTTTTTTTGCAACCTGCAGGATAGCTTCCATGTTCAGGTAACTCTGACTTGAGGGAGCAGGGCCTATTAAATAGGCCTCATCTGCGTATTTTGCAAAAAGGGCATTCTTGTCAGCTTCTGAACAAATGGCAACAGTTGAAATTCCAAGTTCTCTGCAGGCCCGCATCACCCTTATTGCGATTTCTCCACGATTTGCAATGAGTACTTTTTCGAACATAATACCTTCTCCGCCTTTATTCGATTGAAAGTATTATGTCCCCTGGAGAGAGGGTATCTCCTTCGGCAACAAAGATCTCCTTTACAGTTCCCGAATGAGGAGCATGGACGGAATTTTCCATCTTCATAGCTTCGATAATAGCGACAGTATCTCCTTCAGCCACAATGTCTTCAACCTTAACCTTAAGAGAAAGCACCATGCCCTGCATTGAACTGCTGACAGCACCTTTAACCGCTTCAGAGGGCTTTTTCGGGGAAGCTTCGGAGATGGAAACTCCTCCTCCGATAGGCTCTATCTTTACATCAAAAACCTCATCATCGATTTCGACCTTGAAATGAGTCGGAATTGTATGTTCATGCTGGACTACAGGGACCGGGGCAACTACTGTGAGAGCTTCTTCTTCCATTTCCCCTTTCAGGAATTTAGGTGCAATAGCCGGATACAGAATATAGGTAAGGACATCTTCTTCCGATTTTGCAATACCCATTTCTTCTGCTTCTTTTTTCCTCTTTTCGTACTCAGGTTTGAGAAGGTCTGCGGGGCGGCAGTGAATGGGCTCTTCATCCCCGATCACTTTACCTACAATTTCAGGACTTATAGGCGCAGGCGACCTTCCGTAAAGCCCGCGTACATAGTCTTTTACCTCTTTAGGAATAACCTTGTAGCGTTCTCCCATGAGTACGTTGAGCACAGCTTGAGTCCCTACTATCTGGCTTGTAGGGGTAACAAGTGGAGGATAACCAAGTTCTTTTCGGACTCTTGGCATTTCGCTGAGTACGGCGCTGTACTTATCAAGGGCATTTTGCTCTTTTAATTGAGAAACAAGGTTCGAAAGCATGCCGCCGGGGATCTGGTAAATAAGGACATTTGTATCAATCTGTTCGGAAATAGGGTCTAAAATTCCCCTGTATTTATCTTTCAAATCTTTGAAATAAGCCACAACTTCTTCAAAAACCCCCAGGTCCAGGCCAGTGTCGTAAGGCGTGCCCTTTAAGGCTGCTATTACAGTTTCGGTAGGAGGCTGGGAAGTTCCCCAGGCAAGGGGAGAAAGAGCAGTATCAAGCACATCTACTCCTGCTCCACAGGCTGCCATATAACTCATAGGAGCCATTCCGGATGTACAGTGGCAGTGTAGAGATATCGGGATTGAAATCTCTTTCTTCATGGCGCTTATTATATGAGTCGCGTCATTTGGAGAAAGCAGCCCTGCCATATCTTTTATACATATGGAATCACAGTCTAGATCCTCTAATTGTTTTGCAAGCTCAACATACTTTTCAACGGTATGTACAGGGCTTATAGTATAGCAAACAGTACCCTGGACATGTGCATCAAGCTTTTTTGCCACTTTAATGGAAGTTTCCATATTCCGGATATCGTTAACCGCGTCAAAAACCCGGAAAATATCGATCCCGTTTTCATAAGATTTGGTGACGAATTTTTCTACAACATCATCCGAATAGTGCCTGTACCCTACAAGGTTCTGGCCTCGAAGCAGCATCTGGGCAGGAGTATCTTTCATCTTGGCCTTTATATCTCTCAGGCGCTGCCAGGGGTCTTCATTTAAATAACGGATACAGGTGTCAAAGGTAGCCCCTCCCCACATTTCAAGGGAGAAATATCCTATCTGGTCCAATTGTTCAACCACTTCGAGCATGTCTCTGGTTCGCATTCTGGTTGCTAAGAGGGACTGATGTGCATCCCGGAGGATGGTTTCGGTTATTTTTACACTCATGGATGAACCTCTTAAAATCGAATCAAAATCGCTTACGTTATAGCATAAATTTTATAGCATAATTTATTTTTTAATTATGTTGACCAATTCTTTTCCGGGTTTCAGAAAAATTCCCTGAAATCTCCTAAAACTATTGGGTTGGCATTTTGATTCGGTTTGAGTAAGCGTATAAGTTTCTTTAATGCAAGCTTTCTGCAATTATAAATTCTCAGAGAAATGGCTCCTTAGGATAACCAGATCTCCAAATTGCAAAGCAGGAGGAAACCGATATAATTACATAAAGTAAATCGATTCCGTTGTTCAATAGTTGTGCAGATTCAAATACAATATTTGTAAAATACTGCACTGATAAGAATTCTTTAATATACCATTGTTAACAAGTATATAGTTTTC